>CBDTVJ010000165.1:0-8187 GCA_965363655.1 uncultured Halieaceae bacterium
CCGAGGGCATGTCCGAGCGTTTCAAGAAATCCAATATTGAGCACAAGGTCCTCAACGCCAAGTACCATGAACAGGAGGCGGAGATCATCGCCCAGGCCGGCCGGCCCGGGGTCGTCACTATCGCTACCAACATGGCTGGACGGGGAACGGATATTGTTCTGGGTGGCAACCTGGAGGCGGAGCTCGCTGCCCTTGGTGATGTGGACGAGGCCCAACAAGTGGCTGTCCGCGAAGCCTGGCAGCTGCGTCACGACCAGGTTCTGGAGGCCGGTGGCTTGCATATTCTCGGCACCGAGCGGCATGAATCCCGGCGTATTGATAATCAGCTGAGGGGCCGGTCGGGACGTCAGGGGGATCCGGGTGTATCCAGGTTCTATCTCTCTATGGAAGACAACCTCATGCGCATCTTCGCCTCGGATCGGGTGAAAGGCTTCATGCAGGCCCTGGGGATGGAGAAAGGCGAGGCCATTGAACATCGCATGGTCACCAATGCCATTGAAAAAGCGCAGCGCAAGGTAGAGGGCCGCAACTTTGATATCCGCAAGCAATTGCTGGAATACGATGATGTCGCTAATGACCAGCGCCAGATCATCTACCAGCAGCGCGATGACTTGCTGGGCGAGGCCGATATCTCCGAAACTATCACCGCCATTCGCGAGGATGTGGTGGGACAGGCTATTGATAGCTTTATACCTCCGTTGAGCGTGGAGGAGCAGTGGGATGTTCCCGGTCTGGAAAAGCAACTGGAGGCGGAATTCGCCATCCCGCTGCCCCTGGAGCAATGGTTACAGGAGGATGACAAGCTCCATGAGGAAGCCCTGCGGGAGAAAATCACCGCCGCCGTGCAGTCAGCTTACGACAGTAAGGGCGAGGCAGTGGGCCCTGATATGCGCAAGATCGAAAAGCAGATCATGTTGCAGGTTCTGGATAACCTGTGGAAGGAGCATCTGGCTACCATGGATCATCTGCGCCAGGGGATTCATTTGCGGGCCTACGCGCAAAAGAACCCGAAGCAGGAATACAAGCGTGAATCCTTCGAGATGTTTGAAGAGCTGCTGACCAACCTGAAGTATGAGGTGGTGAAGTTCCTCAGTCATGTGCAGATACAAAGCCGGGACGAGGCCGAGGCTATCGAGCAGCAGCGCCGGGAAGCCGCGGCGCGTGAGCACCTGGCATTTCAGCACGCCGAGGCCGCCGGGATAGCAGGGGACGAGCGGGCAACTGGAGGGGCAGAACCGGCGACGCCGGGGACCTTCACCCGGGAGGAGCCCAAGGTTGGGCGCAACGAACCCTGCCCCTGTGGCAGTGGCAAGAAGTACAAGCAGTGTCACGGCAAGCTGTGAGCCCTGCCCTGGTTCTTCATTGAGTTTGGAGCATACTTGATATGGCGGTGGGACAAGACAGCCTGGGCAAGATGCTGCCGGTAGCCGGCGTGCGGCTGGGAACGGTTGCGGCCGGCATCAAAACGCCGGGGCGCAGGGATCTGGTGCTGATTGAAGCCAGTGCCGCCACAAACTGCGCGGCGGTATTCACCCGCAACGCCTTTTGCGCTGCACCGGTCACCGTCGCCCGGGAAAATTTACGGGCCTGCGGTCAGCGGCCCAGGTATATGCTGGTTAATACCGGCAACGCCAATGCCGGTACGGGAAAGGCGGGGATTGCCGATGCCCGCGCCTGCGCCCGCGCTGTCGCTGCTGAGGCGGGTGTGGATGAGCAGCAGGTGCTGCCCTTTTCCACCGGGGTAATTGGCGAACCCCTGCCGGTTGGGCTTATAGAAGATGCTGTTCCGGCAGCTATTGACGCGCTGTCAGAGGAGGGTTGGTCCAGCGCCGCAGAGGGCATACTGACTACCGACACCCGGCCCAAGGGCTGCTCCGTGTCCTTCCACTGTGAGGGGAGGGACTTCGTGGTAACCGGTATCGCCAAGGGTGCGGGTATGATTCGCCCCAACATGGCAACCATGCTGGCTTACCTCGCCACAGATATAGCGATCGACCAGGACCTGCTGCAGGATATTCTCAACAACGCGGTAGCAATGTCATTCAACCGTATTACAGTGGATGGCGATACCTCCACCAATGATGCCTGTGTACTACTGGCCACCGGTGCAGCGGGTAATCCAGGTATTATCGATAACGCGTCTGCTGCGTACCTGGCCTTGAGTCATGCGGTGCAGGAGGTCTGTATCAACCTGGCCCAGGGCCTGGTTCGTGACGGCGAGGGTGCCAGTAAGTTTGTCACGGTACAGGTCAATGGCGGACGCAGCGAAGCGGAGTGCCTGGAAGTGGCCTATACCATTGCCCATTCACCCCTGGTCAAGACAGCACTGTTTGCCAGCGACCCCAATTGGGGGCGGTTGCTGGCAGCCATTGGACGCGCTGATGTGCCGCAGCTGCAGGTTGACCGGGTGGCGGTGTACCTGAATGAGGTCCTTATCGCCCGGGAGGGCTGTCGCGCCGACAGTTACACTGAGGAACAGGGTGTTGCCGCTATGGCGCCGGAGGATATCGTTATTCGGATAGAGCTGGATCGTGGCGAGGCTGTCGCTACCGTATGGACCACTGACTTTTCCTACGATTATGTCCGTATCAATGCGGAATACCGCACCTGAATGCCGCAGGTTCATGTAGCCGTTGGGGTCATCCTCGACAGGAATCATAAGATACTGATAACACGGCGGGCCAGTGATGCTCACCAGGGTGGCTTGTGGGAATTCCCCGGGGGCAAGGTAGAGGCCGGTGAAACCCTGGCGGTCGCCCTGGGTCGGGAACTGCGCGAAGAACTGGGCATTGAAATCGGTCGCAGCAGTGAGCTGCTGGAGGTGCGTCACGACTACGGTGATAAAACGGTGCTACTGGATGTTCATGTGGTCTGGGCGTTTAGCGGGGAGGCTCGAGGACTGGAGAATCAACCCTTGTCCTGGGTGGGCTGGCAGGAACTGCCGCAGTACGATTTTCCCGCTGCCAATGTGCCGATTGTCGAAGCGGTGGTGAAGTTACTCGGCGACCCGCAACTCGGCAGCCCCCGTACCTAGCGTCTCAGCGAGCAGTTTCCGCTCGCAACAGGAATTCCTTGTGTAACTCTTCGACCAGGCTGTCAAGCTCACTCAGTGAGCGGGAATTGTCGATCACGATGTCGGCCTGCGCCAGTCTGTCGGCGCGCGATATTTGGGCTGCCATGATGCGTTTCACCTGGGCTTCATCGTTACTGTCACGTTGCATCGTGCGCTGTAACTGCATGTCTTCCGGCACGTCTACCACCACCACGCAATTGACCAGGCCCTTTTGGCTGGTTTCCAGCAGCAGCGGTGAGCTGAGTATAGTGTAGGGGCTGCGGGAGGCCTTGATCTGGTCCACAATCTCTTGCCCGATGAGGGGGTGTGTCAGCTGCTCCAGCCAGGCGCGCTCGCCTGCGTCAGAAAACACCCGCGCGCGCAGGGCTGCCCGATCCAGGCAACCGTCCGGCTGGAGGATGTCCGCTCCATAGTGCTCCGCGATGGCTGCCAGTGCGGGCCTGCCCGGTTCGACGATCACCCTGGCGGCCAGGTCGGCATCCACCACGGTGATGTCGTGCTGTTCAAAACGCTGGGTCACCGCAGACTTGCCACTGCCAATGCCGCCGGTGATGCCCACGATCAGCGGCATGCTACAGGGTGCCCATATAGCGAGCCATAATGGCATCGCCCCACAGCAGGGCAATCCAGCCGGCCATTGCCAGATAGGGGCCAAAGGGGATGGGAACTTCTTTACCGCGACCCTTGAGTGCCATCAGTGTAATACCGCAGACCGCTCCCACCAGTGAGGACAGCAGAATGATCATGGGCAGGGCCTGCCAGCCCAGCCACGCACCCAGCGCGGCGAGCAGTTTAAAATCGCCATAGCCCATCCCTTCCTTGCCGGTGAGCAGTTTGAATACCCAGTAGACACTCCACAGGCTGAGATAACCGGCCATCGCCCCGATCACAGCCTCCGGCAGGCTGGCGTAGGCGCCGTTGAGATTGAGTAACAGGCCCAGCCATAGCAGCGGCAGGGTAATGTCATCGGGCAACAACTGGTGATCGACGTCGATCATGGTAAGAGAGATCAGGGACCAGGTTAGCAGGGCCGCTCCCAGCAGGGCCAGGGATAGATCGAAATGCCATGCCAGGGCCATTGTCATCAAGCCGGTCACAAGTTCCAACACGGGGTAGCGCGGCGATATTTTCACCGCACAATTGCTGCATTTTCCCCCCAGCAGGAGGTAGCTGAGCACGGGAATATTTTGCCAGGGTTTGATGGCCGCCTTGCAGTGGGGGCAGTGAGAGTTGGGTGTGGCCAGGTTAAGTGGGGTCTCGTCCTGCTCCTGCGGAGCTTCCAGCAGTTCGCAGCAGTCGCGCCGCCAGCGGGACTCCATCATCAGCGGTAGCCGGTAGATAACTACATTCAGGAAGCTGCCGACCAACAGGCCGAGGCAGAGCAGGATGGCGGGCAGCAGCCAGCCAAGTTGCGCGAGTTCATGTGGCACTGATTGACTGCCCCTGGGTGACTGACTCTCGGTTTATATGACCGATCCCAGCATAAAGATGGGCAAATACATTGCGATCATCAGGCCACCCACCAGCACACCAAGAACGGACATGATCAGGGGTTCCATCAGTGAGCTGAGGCTGTCCACCGCATTGTCCACCGCTTCTTCATAGTGGCCGGCTACTTTGTCCAGCATGTCGTCAAGAGCACCCGACTCCTCACCAATGGATACCATTTGCAGCAACATATTAGGGAACAGGCCCGTGGATTTGATGGAGTTGTAAAGCGTAGAGCCGGTGGTGACGTCGTCGCGGATGCGGCGAATGGCTTTGGCGTAGACCGAGTTACCAGCGGCGCCCGCGGTGGAGTTGAGGGCGTCAACCAGCGGCACACCCGCAGCAAATGTGGTGGCCAGCGTACGCGAGAAACGTGCGATGACCGAGTCGTGGACGATACCCCCCACAACGGGTGTGCGCAGCGCCAGCTTATCCAGGAACTCTGAAAAAGGGACAGATCGCAATTTGATCTCCCTGAAGGCGAAGACGGTGCCAATAATACTCAGCAGCATTATGAACCACCACGCCTGCACAAAATCGGAGATGTTCATGACGAACTGGGTAAATGCCGGGAGTTCAGACCCGAAACTGGAGAAGGTTTCGGCGAAAACGGGTACTACCTTGATAAGCAGGATCGCACACACCACCAGAGCAACGGCGATGACGGCGGTGGGATAGGTCATGGCCTTGCGGATCTTGGCCTTTAACTGTTCGGTTTTCTCTTTATAGGTGGCCACCCTGTCGAGCATGACTTCCAGGGTGCCGGAATCTTCACCGGAGCCAACCAGGCTGCAAAACAGCTCATCGAAGTGGCGCGGGTGTTTGGACAGTGATGGTGCCAGGCCGCTGCCCGAAGCTACGTCAGTCCTGATAGTGGATATAAGCTCCTTCATACGCGGCTTTTCGAGGCCATCCTCGACGATCTCAAAGCTTTGTACCAATGGCACGCCGGCTTTGAGCATGGTCGCCAACTGCCGGGTAAAAATGGCTATATCTGCAGGCTTGATGGCTTTACCTTTACCACCGAATAGTGGCTTGGCTTTTTTACGGACGCTTTTGGGGGTGATACCCTGTTGCCGCAATTGTGCCTTGGCCATCGCCTGGCTGACGGCGCTAATTTCGCCCTTGCTGGCGCGGCCGGTCTTATCCTTGCCGCTCCAGGTGAAGATATTGCTTCTGATTGCACTGGTTGCCATTGTCTTATATGCCCCTGTTGTTCCCAAATCCCACGTCTGTTTTAATTTTAGTCTACCGTTATCCTGTTAGCTTCTTCCAGGCTGGTCATACCCGCGGCCACTTTTCTCAAAGCGGCCATGCGCAAGTTGTGAAAACCCTCGATCCTCGCCTGTGCGGCGATCTCCAGGGAGTTTCCCTCTTCCATGATAATTTTGGCAATAGACTGTGTGATTTTTACCACTTCGTAAATACCTACCCGCCCCTTGTAGCCCTTGTTGCAGGCGTCACAGCCTACCGCGTGTAAAATATTGGCATCGGCGAGCATGTCTTCGGTAAACCCCTCTTCGAGCAGTGTGTCGTGGGGAATATCGCTGGCCGGTACAGCACAGTGCTGACATATCCTTCGAGCGAGTCGCTGCGCGATAATGAGGTCCACAGAGGACGCCACGTTGAAAGCTGGGACGCCCATATTGAGCAATCGGGTGATAGTTTCCGAGGCGCTGTTGGTGTGCAGGGTTGATAGCACCAGGTGGCCGGTCTGGGCCGCCTTGATGGCAATCTCTGCAGTTTCGAGGTCGCGAATCTCCCCGACCATGATGATGTCCGGGTCCTGGCGCAGGAAAGAGCGCAATGCCTCGGCAAAATTGAGCCCTACCTTGGGGTTAACGTGAACCTGGTTGACGCCCTCGAGATTGATTTCAACCGGGTCCTCCGCAGTGGATATGTTGCGCTCAGCCGTGTTGAGAATATTCAGCCCGGTGTATAGAGAGACGGTTTTGCCGGAACCGGTTGGGCCTGTTACCAGAATCATACCCTGTGGTTGATTCAGGACCTTCATGTACATTTCCTTCTGCTCGGGCTCATAGCCAAGAGCATCGATGCCCATCTGTGCGCTACTCGGGTCAAGGATCCGCAGTACAATTTTTTCCCCATACAGCGTGGGCAGCGAATTGACACGAAAATCGATCGCCCGGTTGCGCGACAGCTTCATCTGGATACGACCGTCCTGGGGGATGCGTCGCTCTGAAATGTCCATCTGCGACATCACTTTCAGGCGCGCGGAAAGGCGCGGGGCAAGGTTCCTGGGCGGCTTGACTACTTCCTGGAGTACGCCGTCTGTGCGAAAGCGCACGCGATAACTTTTTTCATAGGGCTCGAAGTGAATATCCGACGCTCCCTGCTTGATTGCGTCGATCAGCACTTTGTTCACAAAGCGTACAATCGGGGTCTCGTCCAGTGACTCGCTACCTTCATCCCCCTCATTGCTGTCATCCCCCGATGAAATATCGATATCGTCAAGGTCAGACGAATCCAGGTCGTCCAGGTCGCCCAATCCCTCGGAGAGTGAATCCTGTGCCTCGACCCACTCGATGAGTATTTTACCGAGGGCTTTTTCCTCTACCAGGATGGCATCGGTATTGATGCCGGTGTGAAACTTGATTTCATCCAGGGCGGACAGGTTGGTCGGATCCGACACCGCGATAAACAGGCGGTTGCCGCGGCGAAAGACGGGGAGGGCATGGTGCTTGGTAATGAGTTCCGGATTTACCAGCCCCACTGGCAGGGCTTCCCGGTTCAAGGCAGTGATATCAAACAGTGGTACCCCGAACTCATGGGAGGCGACTTCAGCCAGTCGTTTGCCATCGACACCTGTTTTCTCCACCAGGTACTGAACGAAATGCATCTTTTCCATGGAAGCGTTTTTCTGCGCTTCAATGGCTGCCTGGGCACTGAGCAACGATTCGGCCACCAGACGCCCAGCCAGGCCGCTTAGTTGCCCGATTGCTTTATCGTTCATTCGCCCTGAACTCCTGCTGCAGGTGAGAAGTTACCCATAACATGTTGTTTTACTTAGGAGAATCATTATAGCCACCTATACAAGACCATACAGCCTCCGATTCAGGTTAAATTATACAAATTTGCCGGATTTCGGGGACTGGCCAACGCAATTGCCGCTTTTAAACTGGTCTGTATTGAGTTGAAGGAATACTGGTATTGAAACTTTTTGGTGCTGACATTGGTGCGGACATTGGTGCTGACAATAATGTTACGACGATTGTCCAGGCCCCGCCCCGTGATTCCAATAGTTTGCAGCAGATTAAACTACTACTGTAATGGCAGCAAGCAGAGCTCCGACTGTGCGGTTGAATTGTCGGTAGACTGTAACGCAGTACATTAAATAGGTTCATTGTGGTTGTTTGTGTCCAGGTTGAGCCTCTCTGGACCGGATAACTTGATTAATACCTGGTTTCTCTGTTGAGCGAGCGTGGAGGGCGCAGAGTTTATCGCCGCAAGGTGGCGAGAAGGCGTCACTTCTGACAAAAAACGTCACATTGGTGCCATTAGTGTCTGACGCCTGGTGGCTGTAAATTATAGGTTCCTGGCTTCCTCAGAAAATATATTACTCATAAGTCTTTGATATATAGGTGTAAATAAATTATTTCAGATCG
>CBDTVJ010000166.1:0-8119 GCA_965363655.1 uncultured Halieaceae bacterium
TTCTCTCGCCATGTCCAACAACAGCTGCGGTGGCTCAAACACCTCACCATACTTCGCTGCCAGTTCTTTGGCGCGCTCAGCAAAAGCGGCCACACCATAGGCATTAACGCACTGGTAAACACCCCCGGTATGTGGCGGAAAGCCGATGCCCATGATGGAGCCGATATTGCCATCGGGCACGCTGGTCAGGACGCCCTCCTCCATAATGCGGATAGCTTCCAGTACCTGCGGAAACAACAATCGGTCCTTGATATCCTCGAAGGGCATATCCACGTAGCCATCTTTGGCAAACAGCGCTTTCAGGCCGGCCCAGGTGGCTATTTTCTTGCCCTTGTCATCGTAGTCATAGAAGCCGGCGCCACTGGCCTGCCCGCTGCGTTTGACATCTTCCACCATAACGCGGATCACTTCGGATTCAGGACCGGCTACCCAGTCCTCACCAGCCGCCTCGGCATCGGCCTTGCGTTGTTTGACGCCGTGATAGGCCGTCTCCAGGGAAATACTGTCCAGTGTCTCCAGCGGTCCCATGGGAGAGCCATTGAAACGCGCGCCATTTTCGATCAGCGCCGGGTTCACTCCCTCTGCCAACATGATCTGGCCCTGGGTAATGGTCTGCCCGATGACCCGGGTGGTAAAAAAGCCGGGCGCATCCTTCACCACGATAGGCTTTTTACCCAGCTTTTGTGACAGGTCGAAGGCCTTGGCCAGGGCTGCATCAGACGTCTTTTCACCGGTGATAATTTCCACCAGGGGCATTCTCTCTGCGGGTGAGAAAAAGTGCATACCGATGAAGTTCTCAGGCCGCCCAGAGGCCTCGGCCAGCTCTGTAATGGGCAGCGCTGAGGTGTTGCTGGCAAAAACGGCGGAAGCAGCCAGCACGGCTTCCGTTTCTTTGGTAACCGTGGCTTTCACCGCGCGGTCTTCAAACACCGCCTCGATCACCAGGTCACAATCGGCCAGGTCATTGACGTCTGCAGTGGCGTGGATACGTGCCATGATCTGTTCAGCCTTCGCCTCGTCGATGCTGCGCGTCTTCTCACAGGCGGCAGCGGCGTAGGCCTTACCCTTGTCGGCATTCTCCTGCGTGAGGTCTTTCAACACCACATCGATACCCACCTTGGCCGCATTGAAGGCGATACCCGCGCCCATCACGCCGGCACCCAGGATGCCCAGTTTCTTTACCTCGGTTTTTTCGATGCCATCGGGGCGTGAGGCACCTGCATCCATCTTGTTCATCTGCACGAAGAAGGTGGTCATCATATTGCGCGCCACCTGGTCCAGCAGCAGGTGCTGGAAGTAGCGCGCCTCGATGGTGTGGGCGGTGTCGTAGTCGACCCGCGCCGAATCGATAACCGCTGACATGATCACCTGCTGGGCAGGCATATTGCCCCAGGTTTGCACCATGACATTAACCGGACCGAAATAGGTCAGCCCCTGGGTGGCTGGATCTGCTGGCCCGCCACCGGGAATGCTGTAGCCCGGCTGTTCCCAGGGCTGCCTGGCCTCAGGATTGGCCTTGATCCAGGCCCTGGCCCTGGCCGCCATGTCCTCTTCGTCGGTGGCCAGCTCGTGCACCAGGCCTTTTTCCAGGGCCTGCTCCGCTCGCAAGCGCTTGCCCTGGGAAATCAGCGTCAGTGCTTCCTGCATACCCAACATGCGTACCATGCGCACAATGCCACCGGCACCGGGCATCAGGCCCAACATGGCCTCGGGCAGGCCCACCTGCACACTGGGGTCATTCAGAGCGATACGGTGATGGCAGGCCAGCGCGATTTCATAGCCGCCGCCCAGAGCCGCACCGTTGAGGCCGACCACTACAGGCACACCCAGCGCTTCCAGCCTGCGCAGGGGCGCCTTGGCCTCCAGGATGCCTTCAAACATCCGCTTGCGTTCAGCGTCATCGGGGTTCAGGTCCATTTCCATCATCCGGGTGATATCACCCCCGGCAAAGAACTGCCCGGGCTTGCCGCTGCGCACATAAACACCGGTGATCTGGTCTTTCTGCGCTTCCAGTTCGTCCAGCGCCCGGGGCATCGCCTCGGCGTATTCGTCGCCCATCACGTTCACAGATTTTCCCGGTTGGTCGAAAATCAGTTCCACAATGCCGTCGGCATCTTTTTCCAGTCGTATATAAGTCATTTGCTGTCTACTCCAATTCTTCCCGGATCCCTGTTCGCTCAAACCCGCTCGATGATAGTGGCGATGCCAATACCGCCGCCGGCACAGAGTGTTACCAGCGCGGTGTTCAGGTCGCGACGCTCCAGTTCATCCAGCACGGTGCCCAGAATCATGGCGCCAGTGGCACCAATGGGGTGGCCCATGGCGATAGCGCCCCCGTTAACGTTGATCTTGTCGTCCGCTACGCCCAGCAGGTTCTGGAAGCGCAGTACTACCGAGGCGAAAGCCTCATTCAGTTCAAACAGGTCGATATCGTCCACCGTCATATTGGCCTGCTTGAGGGCCTTCTGCGCGGCGGGCACAGGTCCGGCCAGCATGATGGTCGGTTCAGTGCCGGTCAGGGCACAGGAGACAATACGGGCGCGGGGTTGCAGGCCCTGGTCGTCACCCGACTGCTTATTGCCCAACAGCACCAGGGAGGCTCCATCTACCACACCCGAGGAGTTGCCCGGGGTGTGAATACACTCGACGCGCTCCACCTGCGGGTATTTAAACTTGAGAAAATCACCGTGGCCGTAGTCGTTGAACATGGTGAAGGACGGGTTGAGCCTGGCCAGCCCCTCCATCGTGGTGGGACGAATCAGTTCATCGTGATCCAGCACGGTTACGCCGTTCAGGTCCTTCACCGGCACCAGGGATTTATCAAAATAGCCGCTGTCGCGAGCGTGGGCAGCACGCTGCTGCGACTGGCAGGCGTAACGGTCCACATCTTCCCGGGTGAAGCCATCGAGGGTGGCCATCAGGTCCGCCCCCAGGCCCTGGGAAATGCCGTAGCTTTTCATTGCCACCCAGGAGTCGCCTGCGGCGGCGCCGCTGGCACCGATACCCAGGCGCGACATGCTTTCAACGCCACCGGCGGCGCCCATGGATTCCATACCGGACATGATCTTCATGGCGATGGTATTCACCGCGTCCAGGCCACCCGCGCAATAGCGATGCAGCTGCGCGCCGACAGTCACATCATCCCAGCTGGAATACACCAGGGCAGTCTTGGCGATATTCTGGCCCTGCTCGTTCACCGGCTCGCCGGTGGCCAGCATGACGTCTTCCACCTGGGTGGTATCCAGGTCATGCCGGGACTTCATTTCCTCCAGCAGATTGGCGACCAGGTCGATGGGCTTTACCTCATAGAGGCCGCCTCCGGGCTTACCCTTGCCCCGGGGGGTGCGAATCGCATCGTAGATATAGGCATCGTTACTCATGAAAAACCTCGCTGTGTTCAGTCCCGGGGTGCGGGCAAAAGGGCGAAAAGCAGGGCCCGCACCGTTTTTCTCAGGGCTGCCAACATACCTGATAAGCCGTTCGCTACAAGGCGTGCAGGGGAATTCCGGGCAGGCGTATGGTCAATTAAACTATCTGCATCAACCGTCACCCCGGGGTATGCCCCAATCGGCCACCACTCCCTGTCTTTTTCAGCCACCGGCCACCTGGCTGCAACTTTCTTTTTACTTTGCATAGCAAAAAGAGGGAAAATCAGCGCCCTTTCAACGCGGTCTCCCCTGAGGACTCCAAATGTTCAAGATCAACCAGTACTTCGATGGTCAGGTGGCCTCCATCGCCTTCCAGACCGAGACCCTGCCCGCCACGGTCGGCGTCATGGCCGTCGGTGAATTCGAGTTCGATACCTCGCAGAAAGAAACTGTTACCGTGGTCAGCGGAGCCCTTACCGTGAAACTACCGGGCAGCGACGACTGGCAGACATGCAGTGCCGGGGAGCACTTTATGGTCGCCGCGAATGAAAAGTTTCAACTCAAGGTAGCCCAGCAAACGGCCTACCTGTGTACCTACGGGTAAAGCTGAGACACCGTGCCCCAACTCAACCCCCGACAACGCGAGGCCGTGCGCTACATCGACGGCCCAATGCTGGTACTGGCTGGTGCCGGCAGCGGCAAGACCAGTGTGATTACCCAGAAAATTGCCTATTTGGTGGAAACCTGTGGCATCAAGGCCAGCCGGGTGGCGGCGGTAACCTTTACCAACAAGGCCGCCCGGGAAATGAAGGACCGGGTCGGCAAACTGCTGGGGGCCAATTCCTCTGAGGGCCTCACCGTCAGCACGTTTCACCAGTTGGGACTGAAGATTATCCGCAGCGAGCGCAACGCGCTGGGGCTGAAGTCGGGTTTCTCCATTTTTGACGGGGAGGACACCCGCACCCTGATCCGCGACCTGCTCATCCAGGAACACGGCGCGGAAGGCGACCAGGCCGTCATCATCCAGCAACGTATATCCAACTGGAAGAACGACCGCGTGCTGCCGGAGCAGGCCCTGGCGGGCGCCACCACCCCCGCAGACATTCTCTGCGCGCAGGCCTACCTGCGCTACAAGCGCGCCCTGCAGGCCTATAACGCCCTGGATTTCGATGACCTTATCCTGCTACCCACGGTGCTGTTCGAACACTCACCCGACATACTGGAGAAGTGGCAGCACCAGCTGCACTACCTGTTGGTAGACGAATACCAGGACACCAACACCAGCCAGTACCTGCTGGTGAAGCAGCTGATCGGCATGCGCGGCGGGCTCACCGTGGTCGGGGACGACGACCAGTCCATCTACGCCTGGCGCGGCGCGAGGCCGGAAAACCTGGTACAGCTGCATGAGGATTTCCCCGGCCTGAAAATCGTCAAACTGGAGCAGAACTACCGCTCTACGGCGCGCATTCTTAAGGCCGCCAACACCCTGATCGCCAACAACCCCCACGTGTTC
This sequence comes from uncultured Halieaceae bacterium, assembly GCA_965363655.1. Lineage (GTDB taxonomy): Bacteria > Pseudomonadota > Gammaproteobacteria > Pseudomonadales > Halieaceae > Marimicrobium. Next base: position 4,882 of record CBDTVJ010000166.1, read on the forward strand.
GACAAACAGCTGTGGAGCGAGCTGGGTTACGGCGACCCGTTGCGCGTCATTCGCTGTAGCAATGAACAGCACGAAGCAGACCAGGTCGTCGCGGAAATAATGGATCACAAGTTGCGCAAGCGCACCCGCTTTGGTGACTACGCGGTGCTGTACCGGGGCAACCACCAGTCGCGCCTGATCGAGCTGGCGCTGCAGCAACAACAGGTGCCCTACCACCTCAGCGGCGGCACCTCCTTTTTCGCCCGCAACGAGGTAAAGGACATCATGTCCTACCTGCGCCTGGTGATGAACGAGAACGACGACAACGCCTTCCTGCGCATCGCCAACGTACCTCGCCGCAAGCTGGGCACCTCCTCGCTGGAAGCACTGGGCAACTTCGCCACCGCCAACCACTGTAGCCTGAGCCAGGCCTGCGGCCGCATCAGCGTGGACCAGATACCCGAGGCAGGGCTGCAGCGCCTGCGGGAATTTCGCAACTGGATGGATGGCGTGCGGCGCCGCTGTGAAAGCGACAGCGGTGTCTCCGGCATCCGCCAGATGATCCGCGACATGGACTACGAGGGCTGGCTCAACCAACTCAGTTCCAGTGAGGACGTGGCTGAGCGGCGCATGGGCAATGTGTATTTCCTGATCGACGGGCTACAGCGGGTAATGACCGAAGAACAGGTCGCCCTGGATGAGGCCATCTCCCGCCTGGTACTGCGCGATCTGCTGGAGCAACAGGACGAGGAAGAGAAAGGGCCGGAGAGTGTGCAGCTAATGACCCTGCACGCCTCCAAGGGATTGGAATTTCCCCACGTTTTTATTCTCGGCATGGAAGAGAAGCTGCTGCCGCACCGGGCCAGCATTGAGGAAGACAATATTGAGGAAGAACGGCGACTGGCCTACGTGGGCATCACCCGCGCCCAGCAAACCCTCACCATGACCATGGCGCTCAAGCGCCGCCAGTACGGTGAAACCATCAAGTGTGAACCCAGCCGCTTTATCGACGAGCTACCCCAGGATGACCTGCAATGGCAGGGTGGCGGCGGCGAAGAGGACCAGCAAGCCAACGAGGAGCGCGCCCGGGAAACCCTGGCGGGGCTGAAGGACTTGTTCGCCTGAGCCCGCAGGCGACAGCAGCAATACCTACATTACCGATTTGTTCCACAGTGCCAGCAAATTTCGAAGGTGGCGGGGCTGGATTTTCCACACTGCGCACATTCCCAGTCCTCTCCCTGCACCTCCTGCTGTAAATTTTCGACCACTTTGCTGGCCCTGTCGTGGTCGCGGTCGCGCACAACCCAGACCTCTGCCCAGGCATCAATGGGAGCCAGCTCACCGATCGCGCCCGCGGCATATTCATTGCGCAGCACGCACTCGATACCCGCCAGCTCAATCGCACTGCGCATATGCGCGACCATGACCTGTGCCGGATGGGTGTAGACTAGTTTCATGCCTTGTTCTGCAGACCCAGACCGCCCCTGAGGCGCTCACGGGTAGATTGCACGATGGCGTAAAAACCGGGAATAAAGAAGGTGCCGACCAGCAGCGCGGCAAGCATTCCACCCAACACGGTAATCCCCAGCGAGCGCTGGCCAAAGGCGCCGGCGCCGGTGGCAAAAACCAGGGGCATGATGCCGAGGATAAATGACATCGCCGTCATACACACCGCGCGAAAGCGCAGTCGTCCCGCCTCGCGGGCGGCCACCAGGATAGCCTGCCCCTCCTCCTCACGCCGGGAGCGCGCAAACTCCACAATCAGGATGGCGTTCTTGGCCGCCATAGCTATCAGTAGTACCACGCCAATCTGCGCATAGAGGTTAAGCGCCACCCCGGTCAGCAACAGGGCCGCCACCGCGCCACCGATCGCCATCGGCACTACCAGGATAATAGCGAGGGGAATGGACCAGCTTTCGTACTGGGCCACCAGGAACAGGTAGACGAAGATCAGCGCCAGTGTGTAGGCGAAGATCGCGGTACTGCCCGCCTCTTGTTCCTGGTAGGCCATGCCGGTCCACTCGATGCGATAGCCGTCAGGCAGTGTCCGCGCTGCAAGCTCTTCAAAAGCACTCATAGCCTCTCCGGTGCTGTAACCGGGGGCAGCATTGGCCCGTACCGACGCCGCCCGGTACAGGTTGTAACGGGATGCAACATCCGGGCCCAGAATGGGATGGGTAGTGACCAGCGTACTCAGGGGCACCATATGGCCGCCAGAGGATTTCATGTAGAAGTTATCCAGGTCGCTCAGGTCCGTGCGATAGGGGGACTCGGCCTGCATGATCACCTTGTAGGTCTGGCCGAACTTGTTGAAATCGTTGATGTACAGGGAACCCATCTGGGCCTGCAAGGTAGCGAAAATCTCAGTCAGGGACACGCCCAGGTTCTTGGCCTTGACCCGATCGACATCGATGAAATACTGCGGCACATTGGCGCGGTAAGTGCTGAATACGTTGTGCAGACCCGGCGTCTGGTTGCCATCGACGATGAGGTTATTGAGTACCGCCGCCAACTCCGCGGGTGAGCGGGCCAGCGTATCCTGCAGCATCAATTCCAAACCACCGACGGCGCCCATGCCGGGCACTGAGGGAGGTGCGATGGCATACACCTGCGCTTCCGGCACTTGCATAAACGCCCTGCCGTTGATACGCCGGGCCACGTTGAATACAAGGTTCGCCCGCTCCTTGCGCTCATCCCAGTGCTTGAGCACCACAAACAGGGTGCCGCCGTTACTGGCCATGGCGCCACTGAGTATGGAGTAGCCGGTGATTGAAGTAACGACTTCCACCGCCGGATCCTGGGCCAGAATCGCGGTGACCTTGTCCACCGCCTCCTTGGTACGCGACAGTGACGAGGCGTCCGGCAACTGCACATTGACGAACAGCAGGCCCTTGTCCTCATCTGGCACAAAGCCTGTGGGTGTAGTCATCACACCAACGGTCAACGCGGCCATCCACGCCAGGAAAATCATCCCGACCACCAGCAATTTGCGCAACACCCACTGCACGCCCTTGTCATAAACCCCCGTTAACTTGCCAAATCCGGCCAGGAAAGCCCGGTACCAGCGCGCCTCCTTCTTTTCACCGGGTCGCAACAGCAGGCTACACAGCACGGGGCTCAGGGTAAGGGCGTTCAGGGAGGAGAACACCACGGCGACACAGATCGTTACCGCGAACTGCCGATACATTTCACCGGTAATGCCCGGCAGCATGGCCACTGGTACAAACACCGCCAGCAGCACCAGGGTGGTGGCGATGAT
>CBDTVJ010000167.1:0-8105 GCA_965363655.1 uncultured Halieaceae bacterium
CCTGCTCCGGTGCCTGGCGGCGCTCGGCGATGACTTCCTTGATGATATCGATGGCGCGGTTGCTGTCCTGTCGCGCGCGCTCTCGTTGTTCATCCGAGATAGTCGGGTTCCAGGCCTCGGTGAAGGTCATAATGACTTGCTTGATGTCCGGCCAGTATTTTTCCGGTATGCCCACCATGCGTGTAATGGAGATGAAGGGGATATGGAAGGCGATTTTTTCCTTATAATCGAAGTATTCGGGTTCACCCAACTGGTCGAAGAGTTTTTTTACTTCCGGTTCGATCTTGGCCTGGATGGCATCCACCACGTTGCGCGAAAATGCCGGCGCGGTGACCCTACGCACCAGGCGATGGTGGTCGTGGTCCGCCAGCAGGCTGTGGCCGATCATGGCGCGCTCGAAATTGCTCCATTCGTCCTCGGGGGGACGAACAGGCGCGAACTCCCAATCGTAGAAATCCGAGGACAGGGGCTCGCTTTTCCAGCAGGCCATGATGTCCTCCATGCGCGTGATGATCCAGGCCTGCCAGGGTTCGTACCACACCAGCCGCCCACGCTCCGCCAGCGCCAGGCATTGGGGTACGGGGTTTTCCATGTATTCCCTGGAATTGGGGTTAAAGATTTCCTCGATGGGTGGCAGGTTCTCGGCTACTTCGGCCATGCTTGTCTCCTGGGTGCGGGCGACACAAATGGCGGCCCGTTGCACGTGTCTACTTGCTAGTGTGGCGACATGGTACCAACTTTTTCAAAAAGTATACATCTGTATACCTTTTCAGCCGTTAAGAATTATTCATGCCGGCTCAGGACGTGGGCGACGCAAGCGTCCGGGTCGCCGTGTCCGGCAGGCGGTCATAGGTGCTTACCAGCTCCCGGATATGAGAGGCGGTATCCAGTGCTACCTGGTCCCAGCTAAAGCGCCAATCCCAATTGCCTTTGGTAGTGCCGGGTGTATTCATACGGTGCTTTCCGTCCAGGCCAAGAAAGTCCTGCCAGGGCACTATGGCGGTATTGGCGGGTGAGGCCATGGCTTGTCGGATCAGCAGCCAGGGCATAGCTTCCCGGGGATTGTTGAAATACTGGTAGACGCGACTCCTGGTTTCGTCGGTGAGGCTCTCGAACCAGCCCAGGGTGGTGTCGTTATCGTGGGTGCCGGTATAGACGATATCTCCGGGGCAGTGGCGGTGGCTCAGGTAGGGATTTTCCGGATTACCATCAAAGGCAAATTGCAGGATCAGCATGCCAGGCAGGGCGAAATCCTTGCGCAGTGCTTCTACTTCAGCATTGATAGTCCCCAGGTTCTCCGCCACCAGGCGTAGGTCCGGATAGTGGGCGCGCACCGCCGTCAACATTGCCCTGCCCGGGGCCTGTACCCATTGGCCCTCCTTGGCGGAGGTGGCCACGGCGGGAATTTCCCAATAGGCCTGCAGGGCGCGGAAATGGTCTATCCGGGCGATATCAAACTGGTGGGCTGCCGACGCGAAGCGCTGCAGCCACCAGGAAAAGCCGGTCTCCTCCATTAATTCCCAGTTGTACTGGGGGTTGCCCCATAATTGCCCCTCGGCGCAGAAGTAGTCCGGCGGAACGCCGGTTACCGTCAAGGGGTGGCCGTCCTGGTCCAGCTTGAACAGTGACTGGTGTGCCCAGACATCGGCACTATCCAGGTGCACGTAGATGGGCATATCGCCGAATAATAGGACACCGCGTTCATTGGCGTACTGGCGCAATTCATCCCACTGGCAATGAAAGACGAACTGGCGGAAGCGCAGTTCGGTGATTTTTGGCGCCAGTTGCAGGGCACGTTGATCGCAGGCGGCCGGGTCGCAATCCCTCAGGACCTGTGGCCAGGTGGTCCAGGGTTGGCGATTCTGGTCATCGCGAAAAGCCTGGAAACGCACATAGTCCTCAAGCCAGAAGTCCGCTTCTTCAAGAAAGCGGGCATAGGCGTCAATCATCGGGGATGCTACGGCGGTCTCCACCTGGGTGAAGAAGGCCCCGCTTGCCAGGTCCACGGCCTGGCGTTTCGCTCTGGGTGCGGCCTCGCCAGTCTCTGCCTGTTGCCGGGTCAGCCAGCCTTGTTCGACCAACCAATACAGGTCGATGAGATCCGGGTTACCCGCATGCACTGAGAAAGACTGGTAAGGGCAGAGGTCAGCATGTGTTGGCCCCAGGGGAAGGACCTGCCAGATCTGCAGGCCGGCGGCGGCGATCAAATCTACAAAGCGGCGCGCATCGGCGCCAAAATCACCGCTATAACCTGCCCCCGGTAAGCTACTGGGGTGCAGTAGCACACCCGCGCGACGCCGGTTCATCAGGTTTCTCACGGGCTTTAGCCGCCGGATTCGCTGTGGTGACGCATGACCCCACCCCGGCTGGGTTTACCGCCGCCGCGGGAAATGACCTCGGACAGGTAGGTAGGGGCCTCCACATTGAGCAGCAGGTACAGGTTGGCAAGGTGCATGCGATAGAGCTGGTCGAATTGGCCTACCGTGGCGGAGGGGTTGTAGTCCCCGAACCACCAGAACCAGTCCGAACCTTCACAGATGGCCAGCTGTCTTTCGGCCGCCGCCAGTTCCTCCGGGGACAATCTGCCCGCGTCGCGCACTTCGTCAAATGTGCGTTTGGCCTCCACCAGGATTTCCCACCCACGATTTTTTTCCGGGTCGCCGATCCAGGTTGAAAATGTGCCGTAGACCCAGCTACCCGCCACTAGTTTGTCCTCGTGGGCGGGCTGCGGGGATTTTTCCGCCTGGAATTTTTCGAACGTGGTCAGTTGTAGCTGCGGGTTGTCTGCCAGGTTGCTGTAGAGTTCGTTGAGAAAGTAATAGCCGTTTTCGGGGTAGTACTCCCAGGCGTTCTCACCGTCCAGGATGATAGTGATCAGGCAATCGTTGCGGTCCGGGCACGCTCCGGCAATGTTCTCCATATGACCGACCAGGTTGGCTACCGCATCCTCGGCGTGCCAGTCGGAGTAGCTGAAGCCGATGAGGTCAGACAGGCCGTCATCACGGAAGAAACAGTCTATCTCCGCCTCGCCAAAGCGATACACCCTATGGCTGCAGGACTTGCTGTGGCTGTCATGGCTGTTGTGCAGGACACTGCCGCCGCTGGCTACCCAGCCGAAGCCCTTGTCGGCAAATTTCTGCAGTGCCGCCTGGCTGACGCCGCCCTCCGAAGGCCACAGGCCCGTGGGCCTGCGGCCGAACACCCGTTCAAATGTCGCCAGCCCCTGTTGCAGGTGCCAATCGACACGCGCTGCACCGCCAGGATATTCGGTGATTACCGGCAGGTGCACCTCGGGCATGGCCTCCCTCGCTGAATTGATATCCAGCAACAGCGGGACGATGGGGTGGGCGTAGGGGCTCATGCACAATTCCACCTGGCCGCGATCGGCCAGCTTCCGGTAGCGGGGTATCAGGGATTGCATCTGCTCCAGAATAATTTGCAGCAGCTCGCGGCGGTCGTGCAGGGTAAAGTTGTACGCTTTTTCCTGCAGCCTGGCGATGCGTGCATCCGTGCGTTGCACCGACTCCGCCATCCAGCTCAGGTGATACCACACCAGCAGGTCGGCCAGGAACTGGTTGGAGGCGTAGATCAGGCTTTGGGGATGCTCCTCGTACCACTCTGCCATGACGGCCAGGCGCTTGTAGGGTTCGAAACGGTTGATCATGCGCTCGCGGTTGGCCCGCAGGCAGTCCTGCATCAGGCCCAGGCGCGCCTGCTCGTTGCCTGGTAGTGCGGGTTCTGCCAGTTCAGCGAGTACCTGGTCCTTGATAGCGCCATGGCCAGCCAGGTAGTTGCCAATCTGCTCGATGTAGTCCTCTATCTGCTCCAGCAATATGGGAGCAAAATTGACCACGGCCTTGGCGCCAGGCACTGCTTCAAGGTGCGCCGCCATATCGACGTAGTCCTTGATGGCGTGCAGGTAGGTCCATGGCAGGTGTACTGCGCCGGTGCGCAAGTCCCGGTATTCCGGCTGGTGCATGTGCCACATCAAGACCACACTCATCGGCTGTTTAGCGGGCATAGTGCAACCTCTGTCCCATCATTTCCGGGGTTACCAGTACCACGCCACCCTCGGAGATATGGAAACGCCGGGCATCCTCCTCGGGGTCCACCCCGATATGGGTGTCCGCTGGAATATCGCAGCCCTTGTCGATGACAGCTTTCCTGATATCGCAGTTGCGACCGATGTTTACCTTGGGAAAAATGACAGAATCCTCAATGTTTGAATAAGAGTGTACATCCACATTGTGAAACAGTAGTGAGTTGCGCACGGAGGAGCCCGACACTATACAGCCCCCGGCTATCATGGAGTCAACTGCAGTGCCTCGTCGCCCCTCGTCGTCAAAAACAAATTTGGCGGGGGGAACCTGGTCCTGGTAAGTCCAGATAGGCCAATCCTTGTCGTACAAGTTTAGCTCAGGGCTGACGCCTATCAACTCGAGGTTGGCCTCCCAGAAGGCGTCCACCGTACCCACATCGCGCCAGTAGGCCGGGCGCCCATGTGGATCCTCCCGAAAGGGAAAAGCGGTGACCTTGCGACGGTGGATGGCGTCGGGGATGATATCGCCGCCAAAATCCCTGCTGGAATCGGGATTGTCGGCATCGCGCAGTAATTCCTCTATAAGGACTTCTGTGCGGAAGATGTAGATGCCCATGGAGGCCAGGGCCTGGTCTGTGCTGCCGGGCATAGGTGCGGGATCTTCCGGCTTCTCGGTGAATTCCATGATGCGGTGGTCCTGGTCTACCGCCATCACGCCAAACGCGTGGGCCTGGTCCAGGGGCACTTCTATACAGCCAACGGTAACATCCGCCGCGGCTTCCGCGTGGGCGGCGAGCATGGTGCCATAGTCCATCTTGTAGACATGATCCCCGGCGAGGATCAGGACGAATTCCGGATTGCGGGTGCGGATAATATCGATGTTCTGGTAGATGGCGTCCGCAGTGCCCGCATACCAGCCTGTTTCCAGGCGCTGCTGAGCCGGCAGCAGGTCCACAAACTCGCCGAACTCACCACGCATAAAGCCCCAGCCCCGCTGTACGTGTTGTATCAGGCTGTGGGCCTTGTACTGGGTGAGGATGCCCACCTTGCGTATACCGGAGTTGACACAGTTGGACAGGGGAAAATCAATGATGCGGAATTTCCCCCCGAAGGGCACTGCGGGCTTGGCGCGCCACAGGGTCAATTGGTGCAACCTGGAACCACGCCCGCCGGCCAGCACCAGGGCAAGCGTGTTGCGAGTGAGCAGACTGACGTAACGAGCTGAATCCTGATTATTCATTGGCATTTGATTGATCTGCTATCTGGTTAGACTCAATGGTTTTAATTACCATCATGTGACACTCTGTACATTGTGGACGCTAAACGTGAAATTTTCCTGTTATTGTGATTGATGTATGCCAGTAGATAGCCAATGAAGTCAAGCTCCAACGGCAATTCCTTGCAAGATGGCATCAACCGTGTGCTGGCGGGGCGTCATCACGACCCCTTCGATGTGCTGGGTTGTCACCGCCAGGGCAGGCAGTGGCATATCCGCGCCATACTGCCGGGTACGGCGGAGGCAGAGGTGGTGATCGCCGGTGAGAGCCAGCCCATGGAGCGGCTGCCGAAGACCGATTTCTTCACCTTCAGGATCACCTGCAAAGCAGCGCCGGATTATCAACTGCGGTGGCGCCCCGCACAGGAAGACTGGCGACAAGGACCGGATCCCTATTCTTTTGGCCCGACCATAGGTGATCTTGACCTGCACCTGTTTGCTGAGGGCAAGCACGAACATGTTTACCGGGTTCTCGGCGCTCACTGCTGCGAACATGAAGGTGTGACCGGGGTGCGCTTTGCCACCTGGGCGCCTAATGCCGCGCGGGTCAGTGTGGTCGGGGATTTTAATCAATGGCACGGCTTGAGCCACCCCATGCGCACCCGCGGCCTCAGCGGTGTGTGGGAGTTGTTTATCCCGGGGCTGGACGCCGGTGAGAAATACAAGTTTGAACTCTGCGACGCGCAGGGCAAGCTGCACCTTAAGGCCGACCCTTACGGTAATCACTTCGAAATGCGGCCTGCGACTGCCGCTATTGTGTGCGCACCTTCGCAGTTCGACTGGACAGACGCCAGGTGGCTGGAACAGCGGGCCGCCTGGGACTGGCAGCACGCCCCGGTATCCATATACGAGTTCCACCCGGGTTCCTGGCGCCGGGATACGCAGGGGGATTTCCTCAATTTTCGGGATATGGCGGCGCAGCTGGCGGACTATGTGACGGACCTGGGTTTTACCCATGTCGAGCTGCTACCTGTTACCGAACATCCCCTGGATGATTCCTGGGGATACCAGGCCACCGGTTATTTCGCCCCGTCCCAGCGCTTCGGTGATCCGGACGATTTCCGCTTTTTTGTGAACCTGATGCACGAACGGGGCATAGGTGTAATCCTGGACTGGGTTCCGGCGCACTTTCCCCGCGATGCCCACGCCCTGGCGCGCTTCGATGGCACTGCCCTGTACGAACATGCCGATCCCCGTCGGGGGGAGCATACGGACTGGGGTACCCTGATCTTCAATTACGGCCGCAACGAGGTGAAGAACTTCCTGCTGGCCAGCGCCAATTATTGGCTGGAGGAATTTCACCTGGATGGCCTGCGCGTCGATGCAGTGGCGTCCATGTTGTACCTGGACTACTCGCGAGAGGAGGGTGAATGGGAGCCCAACTGCCACGGGGGACGGGAAAACCTGGAGGCTATCGATTTCCTGCGTGAACTCAATACCATGACGCATGGTCGTCACCCGGGTACATTGACCATCGCTGAGGAATCCACCGCCTGGCCGCAGGTGACGCGGCCCACCTGGGTGGGCGGGCTGGGCTTTTCCATGAAGTGGAATATGGGCTGGATGCACGACACGCTCAGCTACATGTCCCAGGAACCGATCTACCGGCAGTATCACCACGATCAATTGACCTTCGGCCTGGTGTACGCGTTTTCGGAAAACTTCCTGCTGCCGTTCTCCCATGATGAAGTAGTGCACGGCAAACGCTCCATGCTGTCGAAAATGCCGGGCGATGAGTGGCAGCGATTTGCCAACCTGCGCCTGTTATACACCTATATGTTCACTTATCCCGGCGCCAAACTGTTGTTTATGGGGGATGAGTTGGGTGAGCCCGGTGAGTGGCGGCATAACGGGCAGCTATCCTGGGACCTGCTGGATGAGCGGCCTCACCGGGCTTTGTGGCAGCTGGTGGCTGACCTGAACCAGCTCTACCGGGGGACCCCCAGCCTGCATCGCAACGATTTTTCCGCTGAAGGTTTTGAATGGATAGACTGCCGTGACTACACCCAGTCGGTGCTGAGTTACCTGCGGCGCGATGGTGAGGATTTTTATGTGGTGGTGCTCAACTTTACACCGGTGGTGCGCCGCGACTACCGCATTGGTGTGCCCAGCGCCGGCCAGTACCTGGAAGTTTTCAATTCGGACTCGCGGTTCTATGGCGGCAGTGATACCGGTAACGGACTTGAACTGCGCAGCGAGGCGTTGCGCTGGGGGGGACAGGAGAATTCCCTGTCCCTCACCCTGCCGCCACTGGGTGGCCTGGTGCTGCAACTCGCTGGAGAGCACTGAGTTAGATGGCAAGATTACTGTTCGTGGCAAGTGAGGCCTATCCGCTGGTGAAGACCGGCGGCCTGGCCGATGTGGCGGGCAGCCTGCCGGAGGTGATCAGGCAGAAGGGTATGGATGTGCGGCTGTTGCTGCCGGCCTATGCCGATGTCTTGTCAGGCCTCGAAGCAGCACCTCAAGCGCTCGCTGAAATGAACCTGGCCGGCTACGATGTGCGCATTCTCGAGACTTCCCTGCCCGGTACGTCAGTGGTTACCTGGCTGGTGGATCACCCGTTGTTTTCCGCGCGCCCGGGCAACCCCTATCACGATGCACAGGGCAACCCCTGGCCGGACAACGCCGAACGCTTCATGTTGCTGTCGCGGGTCGCTGCGGCGCTCTGTGAGCCGACTGGTCCGCTGGAGTGGCGGCCTGACATCCTGCACTGCAATGACTGGCATACGGGCCCCGCCATCGCCCTGGCGCACCAGCACGAGGTGCGACCCATGACAGTGTTTACCATCC
>CBDTVJ010000168.1:0-8080 GCA_965363655.1 uncultured Halieaceae bacterium
GCATCAGACGATCAAAACCATTGTATCGATAGCCTCAACACGCGGGGTTTCGCCGGCAAGGAAAGATGATTTTTTCAACCGGGCCACTTTTTCCAGTATTCAGCGGCATGCCGTCATCAATTGTCACAATACTCAGGCACTCTACGAGAAATTGGCCTGGTTCTTGCTTCATTCAAGCTGAGTACCAGAATTACCAGCTGTAGATCGTGTTCTTTCGCGCCGCTGCAGCGCACAGGAGAAAGCATGTCTACAAGCACACTGGAAGCACAGTTAGCCCAGATCGAAACTTGCAATGGGACAGTACCCACTGTCGCTTTCTTTGACCTGGACCGCACCTTGATTGCCGGTTACTCCATTGTGGCACTGGCCCGGGAGCGCATTCGACATGGCCTGAACCAGGGCGAAGTCAAACAGTCGACTCGTATATTGACGGATGTACTGCGTCAACAGAGCAATCCCAGGAAGAGCAAATCAAGCAGCAGCTATCATCGGTTGGTGAACCGACTGTCCAAATCCCTAAAAGGTATCTCTGAGGAAACCCTGACAAGTCTCGGTGAAAAAGCGTACCAGAACTCTCTGGCCAGTAGTTTGTATCGAGAAGCCATCGCTTTGATAGAAGCACATCGACGGGCAGGGCATCACCTGGTGATCGTGAGTGCGGCCAGTCGATACCAGGTACAACCCATTGCCCGGGCACTGGGTATCGAAGATATCTGCTGCACCAACCTGGAAGTAGTTGAGGGTGTATTTACCGGCAGGACAATTGCCCCGCTCTGTTACGGCGAAGGAAAGGCCATGGCCGCTCGCCGGGTCTGCAAACAGCGCAAATCGTCTTTGCAGGACTGCTGGTTCTATTCAGACTCAAGCGACGACCTACCCTTGCTGCGTATTGTCGGTAATCCTGTGGCAGTAAACCCCTCGGAAAAACTTGGGGCCCACGCCAGGGCAAAAAACTGGCCCCAGTTACATTTCGACAGCCGAGGAATGCCTGATATCGAGACAATGGCCAGGACGTTGTTGACCGCACAAACATTAGCCGCTGCCTCCGCAATTGGCGCGGTAGGCAAATTCCTGAAGATCGGGAAAATCACCAACGCAAATCGATTAACGCAACTCGTTGGCGAAGTGGGGAGCGCTTTTTCAGGTATAGACCTGGAGGTCGAAGGTGCGGAGCACCTGGGCAAGGATCGCCCTGCCGTCTTTATTTTCAATCACCAGAGCCTGCTGGACTCAATGGTACTGGCGCACCTGCTAAAAGAAGACATTGTGGCGCTGTGTAAGAAGGAGATAGGAGAAAGCCCGCTGATAGGCCCGCTGTTACGCCAGGTGGATACGATTTTCGTCGATCGTGAAGAGCAGAACCAGAGCGCAGTTCTCAAGCAAGCGTTGGACGTTATCAAGAGCGGACGCTCGCTGGTCATCGCGCCAGAAGGAACACGTAGCGCGCTGGGGGAGATTCAACCTTTCAAGCACGGCGCATTTTACCTGGCAAAAAAAGCCGGGGTTCCAGTGATTCCCCTGGTACTACACAATGTGAAGGATGCCCTTCCAAAAGGTGGCATGCTGATCCGCTCGACGACTATCAGGATAACGGTATTGCCGCCAATGTACCCGAACGAAATGGGCGGAGTGCGGCAGGCCTGCGAGAAAATGGAGCAGGAATACAGCCGTGTTATGGGTAACTCCAGTATTGCGGCGCTACCTTACGAAAGCAGCATGAGGCTTAGGTCACGAGCCAGTGCCGCCAGCTCAAGTCCCCGTAACGGGTAGATTCGTCCTGCGCCATTGTCCTGCTCCTCGATTGACGTTAATTGTAATTATCAATTTTTGTAAGAGGGGTCGAGTCGATCAAGGCGACGCAGTAGCGCCGGCCATGCCAGCAGGTTGGCCCCCTGGCGCGCAATCTCCTCGTCGCGCCCTTGCTCCGCGACCTTATCCTGCACGCTTTCCTCGGTCGGGTAAAATTCACCGCCGGTGGAGCTAAGTGTTGCCACCTGCATCGCGCAAGCGCGTTCAATAAAGTAAATACGCATGAATGCTTCCGCTATAGTAGCCCCAAGTGCCAGCGTGCCATGATTGCGCAGCAGCATGATGTTTTTGCCGCCAAGATCATCCTGCAACCGCGGCCGCTCATCCAGGTCAACGGCAACGCCTTCGAAGTCATGGTAGGCAATGTCATCACGCACCAGTAGGGCGGTCTGGTTAAGTGGCAGTAGTCCTCGCGGGTCGGTCGACACTGCCGTACCGGGCAAGGTATGGAGGTGAATCACGCAATCCGCATCGTGCCGCACTTGATGCACCGCCGAGTGGATGGTGAAGCCTGCAGGATTGACCGGAAACGGCGACGGTACCACTTTATCGCCCTTGCCGTTGATCTTGACCAGGCTTGATGCCGTTACCTCGTCGAACATCAAGCCGAAGGGATTGATCAGGAACTCGTCCTCTGTTCCGGGAACACGCGCGGAAATATGGGTATAGATCAGGTCATCCCAGCCGTAGCTGGCCACCAGGCGGTAGGCTGCGGCGAGATCAATACGCTGCTGCCACTCTTCGGTGCTGACCTGTTGTTGAACTATTTCGGTGTTTTGACTATCGCTGGCGGTCGCTTGCATGGTGTGTCTCCTGTATTTGATGACGCTATTATCGCGTTGGCGAGCGGGTTAAACTGTCAACTGGTTTACAGTTGATCAAAATAAGACCGCTTTTGGGTGCTTTTCTTATGCGCGATTTCGACAAAATGGCATTGAGCAACAATGAATGGCTGGCCACCTTGCCGGCAGCAGCGAAATCGGACTTAATCAAAGTTGCGAAAATTCGACGCTTTGGGGAGCAAGAGCGCGTGCATAGCAAGGGGGAAATCGCCGATGGTCTCTACGGCCTGCTCAGCGGCGAAGTACGCGTCAGTGCGAGCACTTTTTCTGGTGACGAGATCGTGTTTGCCCGGTTGCGTCCTGGGCAGTGGTTTGGTGAGATTGCAATCCTGGACGGCGGCGTAAGAACCCATGATTCCCACACAGTGGTGGCATCGGAAATCGCGATTTTGCCAAGGCAAGCGATATTGGAGGTATGCCAGCGTAACGCAGAGATGTATCGCGCATTGGTGTCACTGCTTTGTGAGCACTGTCGCCTGGCCTTCGCTGCGATCGATGAATTCATGGTCTACTCTCCAGAGCAAAGGATGGCCCGGCGCCTGGTAGAGCGCCTGCCCCAGGACGGCAGTAAGAAAATTTTTATAAGCCAGTCAGACCTGGGAGCCCTGGTTGGTGTCTCCCGGCAAAGCACCAACAAGATTCTAAAGCGCTGGGAATCTCGCGCCTGGATAAAGCGCCTGTACCGTGGTGTGGAAGTTTGTGACTGTGAGGCATTGCAAGGCTTGTCGTAGAGTACTCACAATCCCAGGGTCCGGTTGACGATCACTTCCATAAGTGCGGCTCCGACCCAGGCCAGGGGCGGGATCAGGATGTAAAATACCAGCCTCCGCCAGATACTGATATCCAGTGGCCAGGTATTCTGCGCCCTGACCCTGTCGCGCCGTTGTAGCAGATCTTCCAGGAGTCGTATGTTTTCCAGGGTAGTATCCTCCGAGGCATGCAGGATCGCGCCATTGATTTGCAACATCAGCTCCTCCTTGCGCAGCGCCATGCGCTTGTGCAGCTCCCACATTGGCCGAACGAGTAGCGCCAGGGCGGCGGGTGCCGCAACGGCGATGGCAGAGAGATAATTCTCCAGCCGGAACTGTGCATCCAGGGATTGTACTGTTGCGATCGCCATGCCACCCACTACGATTACGACGTCCAGCATCCCGACTCTCGCAAATGCCTGCAGGGAGGTCTGTTCAAACAGCGAGAATTCGATTGTCTTACCAAGATTGGAAAACAGCTTGGCGATATGCAGGCGTACTGATAGCAGGACTCCCACGCCTATCCATAACATCATCTGTCCTATAACGATACTCAGGATATTCCAGTCGCCATAAAGCGCCGCGCCGATCTGTCGCCAGGGAATATTGAATGCCAGGGCATAGAAGAGGCCGCTGGCGAAGCCGATGATGACCTGTTTCTTTGGAAAACGTATCAGCGCCTCACTGATAGGATTGACTGCATCGGTGCTGGCTTCGAGCTGTCGAGCCAACGCCAGTGAGTGGCGCTGGGTTACAAAAAAACAGGCGAACATCCACATTGGAATCAGGGTGAACGACAGCAACATACCCAGCAGCTGTGGCCGGGAGTGGATCCCAATACTGTTGAGGTCTGCTTCCCAGATATGGGTGGGGTAGAACAGCAATAGATTGAATAGAAGTACGATCGCGCAAGCCACCCAGATCGAGTGACGGGAGCGGAATACTAATTGTACATAACGACTTTCCAGTTCAGCCTCAAGCATCGACATGCTCTTTCCTCAAACGCACAGTCAAGCAACCGCTCAAGTGTACGTCGTCAGTGGGCATGTCACCACTTGGACGGTGCCCGTTCAGCATGGAGCAGTCGCCACTAGCTTAGTAGTCGACTCGAGAGTGGATTGGCTAGCTTGAAAGGTGCTTTCAAGCCTGCAGACTGGCCTCTCCATAACATCGTTTATTTCGAACTAAAGGTACAAGAAATTCGAATTGTCAGAATATTTCCGGTGTATATGCTGGCGCGCATCACAACTGCTACAGAGAGACACTTATGGGACACGCTGATGCCTTTGGCCGGGCGCCTTGCACGCGATCATTCATGTCTTGGGGCTGCTCAATATGAGCACTCGCCTTGGTATTATCGGCGGGGGACAATTAGGCCTGTATTTATGTGAGGCGGCCCAGGCTCTGGGAATATCGGTCTCCATCTTGGCGGAGTCTGCAGACGCCCCGGCCCTGCAGAGCGCCGACCGGAGCATCGTCGGGGCCCTGGATAGTCGCCCGGCACTGGACCAATTACTGTCCACTAGCGATGTGATCACCTTCGATAAGGAAGCCATACCCAACGACACTCTGGACTACCTGGTAGACGCGCAGGCGGGTGGAAAGCTCTCTGTTCATCCCGGCGTCGATACCCTGCTGCTTTTGAAAGACAAGGCGCTACAGAAGGCCTGGTTGCAGCAGCATGATCTGCCGACGCTGCCTTTTCATACCCTGGCGGGCAGGGCTTCATGTCCTGAACTCCTGCACGGCCCATTCGACGGGGCGCTGGTACAGAAATCGCGATGTGGCGGCTATGATGGACGCGGTGTGCAGATATTGAATTCCCTGGAATCAGATCTGCAACTTTGGGACGTGCCAAGTATACTGGAGCCTTACCTTGCCGATTGCCGCGAAATTTCGGTTATTACCGCACGCGACCCAAGCGGTGATATACAGACTTACCCGCCCGTCAGCATGGTTTTCGACCCGCAGAATAATTCGGTAAGCACCGTATCAATGCCGGCAGATATCAATCCAGAGCTTGACGCGGCAGCGATTGCCCTGGCCGAGCGGACTGTAACCCTGCTCGATGGTGTAGGCGTCTTCGCGGTTGAAATGTTTATTACCCCTGAGGAAGAGCTGTTGATCAATGAAATTTCCCCGCGCGTTCACAATTCAGGCCACCTCACCCTGGATGCCTGCAATGTATCCCAGTTTGAGCAGCATGTGCGCGCCGTGACAGGTCTGCCCCTGGTGAAGGTCAAAGCTGAATCAGCCGCTGCCATGCTGAATATCCTTTACACAGACACGCTGCAGGGCCGCTGCCCCAATAAGCCGGTAATAAAGAGGTTGGCAGAATCCAGTACCTCGGTTTATTGGTATGGCAAGGCGCCTGGCAACGCGGGTCGTAAAATGGGCCATATTAATGCCGTGGCTTCCAGTAGTTCCTCGGCAGTTGAGTTGGCCAATAGCGCGATGGCTCAACTTTCCTCGCACAATAGCGAGCATGCGGCATGAGTGCAGTAGTGGGTATCATCATGGGCAGTGATTCGGACCTGCCAACCATGCGTGCGGCAGCCAACATGCTTGATGAACTGGGGGTCGCCTACGAATTGGATATTGTGAGTGCCCACCGGACGCCTGAAAAGCTGCATGACTATGCCGGATCTGCCGAGGCGCGCGGTCTCAAGGTCATTATTGCCGGGGCCGGTGGTGCAGCTCACCTGCCAGGTATGGCTGCCTCCATGACAGTACTGCCGGTAATTGGCGTACCCATTGGCATCACCCGGCTTGAGGGTATGGACGCGTTACTGTCGATCGTCCAGATGCCCACGGGCGTGCCGGTGGCAACGGTAGCCATCGACAACTCGGCCAATGCAGCGATCCTCGCCGCCCAGATGATCGCCACCGGGGATCAGGCATTAAGGCAGCGGCTAAGCCACTACAAACTGGCCTTGCGTGACAAGGTCAATGAGAAATCGCTGGCGCTGCGGGGTAAGCAGTCAGCCTAATGTCCGTTTTTCTGGCCAACCTTGGTTCGCCGCCACTGCTGTTTTTCTTCCTGGGCGTCATGGCCGTCGCTGTTCGTTCCGATCTCGAGATTCCTGCCCAGGTGGCGAAGTTCCTATCGCTATACCTGCTTTTCGCTATCGGATTCAAGGGTGGGGTGGCCCTGGCCGAATCGAGTGTCGAACCCGAGATGCTGTTAACCCTGGTGGCAGCGATAGGGCTTTCGGCATCCATTCCGGTCTATACATTTTTCTTGATGCGCAAACGCCTGTCGACGGCGGATGCTGCTGCGATTGCAGCCACCTACGGCTCGGTGAGTGCGGTAACCTTTGTCACTGCCGCGGGCTACCTGGATATGCAGGGCGTAGCGTGGAGTGGCTATCTGGTGGCCGCAATGGCGCTGATGGAGTCGCCTGCCATTATTATGGGCATTTTGCTCTACAGTCATTACGGCAAGAAGGATATGGCCTCTGCCAGCCCATTTTCCTGGAAGCAGCTGCTGAACGAATCACTCTTCAACGGCTCGGTATTTCTAATCCTGGGCAGTATGCTGATTGGCTGGATTACTGGCCCGGCGGGGATGAGCCAGCTGGAGCCGCTGGTCAAGGACCTGTTCCTTGGCGTGCTTTGCCTGTTTTTACTGGACATGGGTATTGTCGCGGCCCGGCGATTCAAGGATCTGCAGCAAACAGCAGCGCCTGGACGCAAGGGGCCGCCCATAAAGGTAATGCTGGTCGCAGCATTGGGTATGCCAGTACTCAATGCCATGCTTGGCCTGGGCGCGGCCGCGCTGCTGGGCTTGAGTGAAGGGAACGCCTTGTTGCTGATTGTGTTGGTCGCCAGCGGTTCATACATTGCAGTACCTGCGGCAATGCGAATCGCCCTGCCGGAGGCTAATCCAGCGACTTACCTGACGATGTCCCTGGCTATCACCTTCCCATTTAATCTGCTGGTAGGTATTCCAGGCTACCACGCACTCATAAGGTGGATGTTATGAAACCCTGTAAGAGAATCGAGATCGTCATCGAAACGCCGATGGTGCAAACGCTGACAGCAGAGCTCAGGAGGGCTGGCGCACCGGGTTATACCCTGGTGCCGGAAGTCCGCGGTGCTGGCGACCGCGGTGAGCGTCGCGCCGACGAGCTGTCGGGCGACTCCAGCAATTGCCTTATAGTGATCGCTTGCGACAACCTGGCAACGGTCGATACCATCCTGGAGGCCGTGCGCCCCTTGCTGTCCAGGAGTGGTGGTATTTGCCTGGTATCCGACGCCCAATGGCTGCGGCACTGAGCTTGCGCTCATTCCATCTGTAGCTCTCCCTGCAAATGTCGCAGTTCACGAAGGTGCGCCCTCTTTATCCTGTTATGTTTGCGCAGAGTGCGTTTCATCGCGCGCTGTGCCCTGCGTGCCGTGACTGAAACGGCAGCATACAGATCGGTATGTAGCACCTCGACCTTGACCGCCGGCTGGGAGGCCAGCTGAACAGATACCAGGGCCCGCTTGTCTTTACCCCCCTTGGGACCATTGATATCCCTGAGAAAGACATCCACTGCAATAATGTGATTTTCCATAGCACGAAAGTTACGGGACAGTTGCTTTCGCACATGCGCGTCAATCGCGGAAGTCAGTTTGAAGCCCTGGGTCTGTATATTGATTCTCATAGCGTCGCTCCTCTGTGGTGACGCTTTAATA
>CBDTVJ010000169.1:0-7992 GCA_965363655.1 uncultured Halieaceae bacterium
GTCAGGAATTCCCAGGCGAACTTTATCGCATCATGCTTGAAATAGTCGCCAAAGCTGAAGTTGCCCAGCATTTCAAAAAAGGTGTGATGGCGCGCTGTGTAGCCGACGTTTTCCAGGTCATTGTGCTTGCCGCCGGCACGCACGCAGCGCTGGCTGCTGGTAGCGCGATGGTAGGAGCGCGGGTCAACGCCCAGAAAGGTATCCTTGAACTGCACCATGCCGGCATTGGTGAACAACAGGGTCGGGTCGTTGCCGGGCACCAGGGAGCTACTGGGCACCCGGGTATGCTGCTGTTGTTCAAAATAAGCCTGGAAGGCTTCGCGTACTTCTGCGGTCTTCATAGTTTGTCTCTGTTATGCGGTGGTGTCAGCCAGCCATGTGCCCTTCGGCGAACTCCCTGCCCGCAATGATATGCAGGTGCAGGTGGAAGACGGTTTGTCCCGCGCCCTCGCCGTTATTGATCACCAGGCGAAAAGACTCGTCTACGCCCAGTTGCTTCGCCACGTTCCCGGCGGCCAGTAACAGGTGCCCCAACAGGGCCTGGTCGTCGGCCTGCGCGTCCACCAGCCGGGGGATACCGCGCTTGGGGATCACCAGCACGTGGACCGGTGCCTGGGGGCTGATATCGTTGATCGCGATGCAGTGCTCATCCTCGTAGAGGAATTCACTGGGAATCTCACCACTGATGATTTTGCCAAATATAGTGTCCGACATGCCCTACCCCAGTTTCTCATCTGCGGTGAGCTGGCGAGCTTCGCTTTCCAGCATCACCGGAATGCCATCGCGCACCGGGTAGGCCAGGCCCGAGGCCTTACAGACCAGCTCGTCCTTGTCCTTATCGTATTGCACTGGTGCCTTGCTCACAGGACACACCAGGATACTGAGTAACTTCTTGTCTATCATCACCGTCTCACGATGCCAAAAGAGAGGCAGTATTATACGGACTTTTTCAGGGCTTGGGCATGGGTGGGGCGAGCAATTGTGGGTCTACCCGCTGGCGGCGCCAGCTCATGCGCCAGTCCAGGTGTGGCCCGGTGGCGCGACCGGTGGCTCCCACTGCACCGATAGGCTCTCCAACGCTGACTTCCTGCCCTGTTTCCACCGACACTTTGCTCATATGCAGGAAGGACGAGGACAGACCGAAACCGTGGTCCAGGATCACCGTACCGCCGGAATAGAACAGGTCCGGCTCCGCCAGGGTGATCACCCCCGCTGCGGGGGCAAGCACCGGCGTACCGGTGGGAACCGCCACATCCACGCCGTAATGCGGGCTGCGCGGTTCGCCGTTGTAGTAGCGCTGGCTGCCATAGACGCCGGAGATCGGCCCCTGCACCGGCCAGGCAAAGCCAGACAGTGCACCCTGCAGCAGATCGGGTCTTGGCAGGCGCTGGCGCTTGGCGGCGCCCACCAGTGCCCGCTCCCGCTTGATACGTGCGGTCTGCTCGGGCGGTGGCGTGACCGTCTTCTGCGGCACCCCCTCCACACGCTGGATTTTGTAATCGCGCGGCGAAATCTGCAGCGTCTCCTCACAGGGCACCGCGCCCTTCACCACCAGCAGCGCGCTGGCCGCCGCATTGCGGCCAAAGCCCATGACAGTCGTGCCGTCCGCCAATACGTCCAGCGCTTCGCCATCCAGCGTCACCCTGCTGCCCGCCGCTACCGTGCCCCACAGCAGGCCACCCTGCACCGTCTGGCCCTGCTGGTTGTCCAGGCACGCCGCCCAGAGCCCCGGCGCCAGCAGCATAGCCACTGACCACACCAACAACCTGCTACTACCCAGCCGCCACAACCTTGCCATACTGTTTCCCATCAACGTATTCACAGCCCCCTTTCTAGCAGCGCGCACCCGCAGAGTCCAGCGGCATTTAGTTGTCGCGTACAAACGGCTAGAATGCGTCCCATGGGAAGATACCGACCACCGCGCGTACGCGGCTCACGCTACATCACCCCCGAGGGCGAACAGGTCCTGCGGGAGGAATTACACCAGCTGTGGAAAGTCGAACGACCGGTGGTGACCAGCGCCGTGCACGAGGCCGCCAAGAATGGCGATCGCTCGGAGAATGGGGATTACATCTATGGCAAGCGGCGACTGCGGGAGATTGACTCGCGGGTGCGTTTCCTGAACAAGCGGCTGGATGAAGTGGAGGTTGTCGAACGGGTTCCCGACAACACTGACAAGATCTTCTTCGGCGCCTGGGTGACGCTTGAGGACGAGGC
Source organism: uncultured Halieaceae bacterium (assembly GCA_965363655.1). Lineage (GTDB taxonomy): Bacteria > Pseudomonadota > Gammaproteobacteria > Pseudomonadales > Halieaceae > Marimicrobium. The sequence continues at coordinate 2,218 of CBDTVJ010000169.1, forward strand.
GGGAGATGAGCATCGCTGGCGTATCGTGGGGCCGGATGAATTTGACCTGGGGGCTGGCAAGTTGAGCATGGATTCGCCGATGGCGCGGGCGTTACTGGGCAAGGGGCTTGATGATGAGATTCAGGTTAGTACGCCTTCGGGGCAGCAGGTTTATTATGTTACCTGTATTGATTACGACGGGGGGTAGCGTTGGCTTATAGCTAAGGGACCGCGACCTACAGGGTAATATCTACAAAGCTAGAACGTAAACTCAACCCCAACAGAAGCCGTCCGGGGCTTATTGGGCCGCGCGCCATCCGGCTGCCGCGACACAATAGACTCTTCGGCAAACACGTTCTCAACCTTCAGGAATAGCAGCGCAGAATCCGTCACCGCAAAGCGGCTGATGTAATCCACAACTAACAAGTCTTCACTGCGATCAAATTTGCTGCCGCCGTTGTTGCAGCCCAAATCCATGCACATCTCGTCGGTGTATTTGAGCACCGCGTAATTCCCCCAGCCGTTGGCGGCTTCCAGTCCGAGGCGCAGGCTAAAGGTGTTTTCAGGAATCACTGCCAGCCTGTCACCGTCCTCAATGCCTTCATCTGGCAGATCTTCACTGGCGGTAGCGTCTGTGTAGGTGTACATCAGGTCAATCGGCAGCACAAAACTGCCCACTTCCATGCTGGTACCCGCCTGGAGTTCTACACCGTAGATTTCCGCCTTGCCGGTATTGAACGAGCCGGAGGTCGAGCCGTCACTGCAGGGGCTGGCATTAGAGCAGCTCTCTGACTTGTTATCAAAGTCGCTGAAGAAGCCGATAGCCTCTACAAACCAGCTGCCGCGATAGCGTATGCCTGCTTCATAGTTGGTGCTGGTTTCCGGATCTTCATTTTCCCTGGCGCCGCCGCCCAGCGGTGAAAAGCCCGCGTGTACGCCAGCCAGCGCCTGCCAGTTGTCATTGAAGTCATAGGTGAAGGACGCACCGGGCAACCACTCATCGTTATCGTTGTCGCGACGGCTGTCCAGTTCCTGGCGCGCGGGCTCGGCATATTGCTTGCGCTGGGATTCGACATCTTCGTAGCGCAGGGCCAGGTTTACATTCAGTGCGTCGTTGACCTGCCAGCTGTCTACCGCCCAGAAACTGTTGGCATCGGCTTTTTCCTTGCGGTTGTTGCTGCCTGCAGGCTGCCTGGTGCTCGCGTAAACCAGCTGTCCATCAACCTGGTTGTAGTAATCAATAGGCTGGTAGCGGTCCATTTCGTCCTGGTGCACACGGCCACCAAGCGCCAACTGGTGTGAACCCAGGTCCACATCGAAATTCAGCTCGACGCCCTTGGACTCATAGTCACGGCTGTTGTGCTTGTATTGCAGGTCCTCGATATCCTGGGTGCCATCCAGCACACCCTGTGCGAATTCGTCGCCCGCATTGGCGTCATCAATGAAAGCACTGCCACCACTGAGCTTGAACCAGTCGCGGGAGAACTCATTGTAGTAACCGGTGGCGGTCATCCCAATGGTATCGGTGATTGCCAGTCGATAGACCGCATTGTAGCCGTGGTGATCGTTCTTCATTTTGTCTGGCTCAGACAGGCCGTAGCGCCGCTCGCCATCGGCGTCGAAATCCGCATCGGTCAGGCCAAGATAGGTCTCGTCGGAAGTTTCCTCGGAATACTGGGCTTTGAGCAATACACTCTGGCTCTCCCCTTCCCAACTCAACTTCACCAGGTAGTCGTCGATGTCGAAACCGGTGCCTGAACTGGTGCGATCGATATCCTTGAAACCATCGCTCTGGCGCTGGGCGGTCTCCACCAGGAAGCCAAACTCGCCTCTGCGTCCGCCGTAGTTTGCCAGCAGGTCCACCTCGCCATTTTCACCATAGGAAAAGTTCACCGCGCCGGCGTTCTCAGCGGGGATCGGTGTAGACACCATGTTGATCACACCACCGGTGGTCTGGGGGCCGTAACGCAAAAGTGGCGCTCCCTTGATCACCTCAATAGCATGCATGCGCAAGGTGGTGGGGAAATAGTAGGCAGCAGGGTTGGAATAAGGCGCGGGGGCAATCAGGACGCCGTCTTCCATCAATGTCACTTTTGACGCGCGTTCTGAGGTGGCGCCGCGAATACCAATATTGGGGCGCAGGCCGTAGCCGTCTTCTTCCAACACGTAGATGCCAGGGACCGTCTTGAGGAGCTGGGTGATGTCGTCAGCCGCTTCGATCTGCATCTGCTCGTTGTCGATCACTGACCCGGAGCCGGGCAGTTGCCGGGCATCTTCGCGACTGCCAACAATGGTGATTTCTTCCAGCGTGTGGTTATTGGCCTGTGCTGCTGTACCTGACAGTGCCGCTGTCCCCGTCAGTGCCGCAATAGCTGCGACCATGATGCTCCTGTTCATGTTTGCCCTTTTTAAATGCATAGGTGGGGCTTATCGCCTCCACCAGCTTACTGAGGCGGGAAATAATAATAGGAATGATTATCATTTACAATGCTATATGAGAATTATTATCATTTGAGGTCGTTAGGGCTATATCGACGGCGCCACGGGGTGACCCGACCATATTCAGCATGGGTTATCGGGGGGATTAACTGGCATTTCAGGTGGGAAGCCGCGTTTCTCGGATGGGGATTTCCCCTGAAGGCATGGGCTTCCAACTGCAGGGGGAATCCCCATCCGTGAGCCGCGTGCTAAGTGAGCACAAGCAGAGCCTACTGCAGCGCCCCGTAGATAATATTCTCCAACTGCCCGCGAAAATTAAAGGTACTGGAGGGCATCAGCTGGGTCATGAAGACCACCACCAGCTCCTCCGCCGGGTCCACCCAGAACAGCGTACTGGCGAGACCGCCCCAGAAGAAGCTACCGGTCGAGCCAGGGTAGCCGTTGCGCACGGGGTCAATCTTGGTGGCAAAGCCGAGACCAAAGCCCACTCCCTCATAGGCCGATTCACTGAAACCGCCGGTGGCAAACTCGGACAGATCGGCTCCACCGGGCAGGTGGTTGCGCGTCATAAAGGCCAGCGTGCGCGAGCCAATCACGCGTTTGCCGTCCAGGCTGCCGCCATTGAACAGCATCTGGCAGAAGCGGTAGTAGTCGCCCACGGTAGAGAGCAGCCCGCCGCCCCCGGAATAGAAACTCAGGTTGGAGAACTTGCTGTTCTGGCCGTCATCCTCGAGCACCATTTCCTTGTTGAGGTTGCGCTCATAACAGGAGGCGACACGGTCCAGCTTGCCCGGCTCGACTTCGAAACTGGTGTCGTTCATGCCCAGGGGCTCAAAAATAACCGCACGTAGATAGTCCGGCAGGCTCTGCCCACTGATCACCTCCACCAGGTAACCGAGCACATCGGTAGCCACCGAGTAGTTCCAACGCTCCCCGGGGGAAAACTCCAGCGGCAGCTGCGCCAACTGGTCAATCATGTCCTGCAGGGTGTAGTCCGGGCTGGGATTGCCAACCTGCAGCTTGCGATAGGCGTAATCGATATTGGAGGCGCGCATGAAGTCGTAGGTCAGGCCTGAGGTGTGCATCAACAGGTCACGGATGGTCATGGGGCGTTGCGCTGGCTTAGTTGCAAACAGTGGATAGGAACCGGCACTCCACACACCCAGGTTACGCCAGGACGGTATAAAGCGGTGCACGGGGTCATCCAAAGAAAACAGGCCGCGCTCGTGCAGGGTCATCATCGCCAGCGAGGTGATCGGCTTGGTCATGGAGTAAATGCGCAGGATAGTGTCTTCGGTCATGGGTGTGCCGCGCTCGACATCCCGCTGGCCCTGGATATCGAGGTAGCAGGCCTGGCCTCGACGGGCCACCAGGGTGATGCTGCCGGGTATCTTGCCCGGCTGCACGTAGCGCGACGCCAGGTGTTCGCTTACCCGGGATAACTGGCCGCTATCCATGCCCACTGATTCCGGCGAGACGATTTCCAACAAAGTAACATTCCCTGCAAGGTTAAAAGATATGCAGTGATACCCGCCCCTGATCAAAAAGGCAAGCGGGCCTGCCCCTCAGGACAGCAACCCGCTCACCCTCTCGCGCAGCACGGGAACCACCTCGGTCTCAAACCAGGGATTGCGCCGCAGCCACAGGGTATTGCGCGGCGAGGGGTGCGGCAGCGGCAGGTAGCGGGGGCCGAAGTCAGCCCAGCGCTGTACCCGCGCGGTGAGGGTTTCCCGGGATTTGCCCAGGTAGTGCTGCTGGGCATAGCTGCCGACCAGCAGCACCAATTCCACCGCCGGCATCAATTCCAACAGTCGTTCATGCCACAGGGGGGCGCAATCGGGCGCCGGCGGCAGATCGCCGGATTTGCCCTTGCCCGGATAACAAAACCCCATGGGCACAATCGCAATGTTGGATTCGTCGTAGAACTGCTCCGGCTCAACGGCCAGCCACTGGCGCAGGCGCACGCCGCTGGGATCATCCCAGGGAATACCCGTCGCATGCACTTTGGTACCGGGCGCCTGCCCCACGATCAGGATTCGGGCACCGGTGCCCGCTCGCAGCACCGGCCTGGGCCCCAGTGGGAGAATTTCCTCACAGTGACGACAGCCGCGAATTTCCTGCAACAGGTCACGCAGTGGAATAGCGTTGGGATCATCCTTTTTAGCCACCTTGCTCTCCCCGGCCCCCAGGGCGCCCTGAATGCTCAGTATCTGGGAATGCGCTATTTGGCGCCTTTTTCAAATCTAACACGACATTTCTCCATAGGCTTATCATGGGCTTATGTATTCACTGAAAACATAAGCCTGCAAGGCAGCCCCAAAACAAGTAAATAATTTACATTTTTACCGGGGTTTATCCATGGATAACAGCGCATTCAATCAGTAGACTGCGCCGCAATCCCCACCAGCTAGAATTGGGGGTCTTTTCTTATAGAACGCAAGGAGAACACACATGTTCAAGAAAACCGCAATAGTAGCCGGCATAGCGCTGGCCGTATCCGCTGCCGCCCAAGCTGACTACCAGTGGGAGCTTGGTGCTGCTTACGGTACTGGCGAATTCGATATAGGCGCTCAGAATCCTGATAACGATCAAATTTCTGGCTATGGCACTTACTTCATAGATGCCGTTGATGACACCAAAGGTCCCCTGGCTGAGGCCGCTTTCCTGGACCGCGCCAGCAGCATCAGCCTTTTCGCCGTAAACGCTAATATCGACGGTGATGGGATCAGAGATTTGGGCCGGAAAAATTATGGCCTGGAGATTCGCGCTGTGTCCTCTGACGCCGGCTGGATAACTGACTTCGGCTACTCGCGGGAAGAAAACGATACCCTGCGTACCTCTTTGTCAGCCGGTCAGCTGCCGACCATTCCCGTGGTGGGTCGTGGACTCGATACCATTGATATCGACCGATTCAAAGTTGGCTTTGGTAAGTACCTGACAGACAGAACAACGCTGGTAGCGAGCTACATATACTCTGACATTGATGAAGCTGGGGATTTCAGCAGCTACAGGCTGGACCTGGAGCACCTGTTCCAGTTTTCTTTCGGCGACATCATGACAGAAGCCTCCTATGGCATAGTCGACGTAAGTGTTGATGACAGCATTCTGGATGATAAGGACGATATCGATATTTTCCTGGTCGGCGCTACCTACTACTTCGGCAGTAACAAGAATTGGGGCGTGGGTGTCAATTACGGCGAAGAAGACTTTGGCGGTGATTCCTGGAAGCGTTGGGAAGCGAATGCATCATGGTTTATCAATGACCAGTGGGAAGTCGCTCTGGACTACTCAGATGGTGAGTTTGACGACCTGGACAACGTGGAATCAAAGCTCGCTACACTTAGCGCACGCTTCCGC
>CBDTVJ010000170.1:0-7939 GCA_965363655.1 uncultured Halieaceae bacterium
AATCGATATAGCCCAGGGCAACAAGTCTTCAGGGACGGGGCGCGATGACACAAAACTCTCCTGACTCAAAATTTGACGGACAAGGGCGAGGGGATGCTTTAGAATCCGCCTCTAGCCTGCAACTAACCCTGACTTTAATGACATTTAACTGCGCCACCCCTCCTCTTTGCCTTGCGCATGCCTTACGGCTAACCGCAATCGCACTGGGACTGACCCTGTCAGTGTCCTCAGCGTCACAGGATACCAACCCGGGGGACTGTGCCGTCAATGGTAATAAGGACATTGCGGACTGCGCTCCACAGGCGGTCCCTGCCGGGGACGCAATGGCCCGGGAACTGGATTGGGTTCCTATAGACGCGGTTGCCCCGCAAGAACGTGACCGGCAATGTATTAGTTGTGGTGGCCAGTATGTCGATCCTTTGGCGGGAGAGGACACCAGCACCCCACCGGAGGACTCGCAAATTAGTGCCCGCGCCAACAATGGCCAAGTACAGGATGACGAAATCATTCTGGACGGCGGTGCCGAGGCGATACAGGGCTATCGCCACATGTCCGGCGACAAGGTGTTGATCGATCGCGAACAGGAGTCCGCCACGATTACCGGCAATGTCACCCTGCGTGAACCCGGTGTCCTGTTACTGGGCAACAGTGCAACAATCTATTCGCAGACCGGTGAGGCGACCGTCACCGATGGCAGCTACCTGTTCCACCAGGAGCATATGCGTGGAACTGCAGATTTACTGGAACGGGACGCCGAGGGCCTGATCCATATTCACGGTGGCAACTTCAGTTACTGTGCCCCCGGGGAAGAAGACTGGGCTATTCGGGCCGACACCATAGAACTGGACCTCGATGAGGGGCTGGCCAGAGCCAGGGGCGCTCGCATTGATGTCGAGGGTATACCCGTCTTTTATACGCCCTGGCTGCGCTTTCCCCTGGACGACCGCCGCCGCACCGGCTTCCTGTGGCCCGATTTTGGTAACGACAGTACCGGTGGCCTGGATATCACCGTGCCGTTCTATATCAACCTGGCACCCAACTACGACGCCCTCTACTCACCCCGCTTTATAGAGGAGCGGGGCCTGAATCACGAACTGAAAGTGCGCTACCTGAACCCGATCATCGGTCACTGGACGCTCGGCGGCGCCTACATGAGTAACGATGACAAGTACGAAGACCAGAGCCACGACAGGTGGCTCGGCGTGGTACGACAGAACGGCCTGCTCCAGCAACGCTGGCGCTCACGTATCGATTACAGCAAGGCCAGTGACGTCGACTATTTGAAAGACCTGGAAGTATCCAGTCTCGACGCCCAGCGCAAGACCAGCCTGCTGCAACTGGGTTCCCTGGATTACCTCGGTGATCGCTGGTTAGTGAACCTCGAAGTCCAGGAGTTCCAGTCCCTCGCTGACGATATTAACGACGACTACAAGAAACTTCCCCAATTCGGCGCCCAGTACCGGGGCAGCCGCACGCCCTTCAAGCTGGAGCCGGTATTCCTGGCCCAGTACTCCAATTTCGACACTGACGAGAACAGGGTAACGGGCCAACGCTTATACGGCGAGGCCGGGCTGACCTACCCTATGCTGTGGTCCTACGGTTTCCTGACGCCGACAGTCAAATACCGGCAATTGAGTTATGACTTGAGCGATGGCGAGTTCTTTACCGATGACAGCCCCTCTGCCAGCGCACCGCTGGCCAGTGTAGATGGCGGTCTTTACTTTGACCGCAACACCAGTTTCGGCGACAAGAGCCTGCTGCAGACACTGGAGCCGCGCCTTTACTACCTGTACAGCGACTACGAGGACCAGGTCGACCAGCCCGACTTCGACAGTGCCGAGCTGACCTTTACTTATTACCAGCTGTTTCGCGAGACACGTTTTTCCGGACGGGACAGGCTGGATGACGCCAACCAGGTATCGGTGGGCCTGACCACCCGCTTTATCGACAACGAGAATGGCCACAACCTGCTTAGCGCCAGTGTCGGACAGATATTCTATTTCCGGGATCGCAAAGTGCGCTTGCTGGCGGTGACGCCGCCACTGGATGAATCCGGGTCCCAGATTGCCGGTGAGTTGAATTTCACCCCCAATGACAAAATTGGACTGCGTACCAGCCTGATCTACGACCCCTATAGCGGCAATATGAACTCAGGCCACTTCCAGAGCAGCTACAAAGCCGATAACGGCAGCATTTTTAACCTGGGTTATTCCTACCGACGCCCGTTCACCACAATCGACACGGTCAGTAACCGGGCCTCGACTGAGGAGGCCAGCGTCTCCACTTATCTCCCGGTCAATAATAAATGGAGTGTGTTCGCGGCGATGAACTACAGCCTGGAGGCGAACACCAGCGTGGAAGATATGGTGGGCATAGAATATGATTCATGTTGCTGGACCATGCGCCTGATGCACCTGCGCTACTACAACAACGTGTCGGATCAAGTGACCGACTTCAACGACCCCGACCTGGAACGGGAAAACACCACACAGTTTCAATTTATCCTCAAAGGTATGGGTGGCTACGGCGACCAGATTACCGACATTATGGAGGATATGATCCGAGGTTTTGAAGAACGTGAATATTAAGACACTACTGTTAGCAGCCAGCCTGGCATGCACTGTTTTGGCGATACCCCAGGCCACGGCCACCACTGAAATTATCGACCAGGTAGTCGCTATCGTCGATGACGACGTCATCATGGCCAGCGAGCTGCGCGAACGGGTGGCCTCGGTTACTGAGAACCTCAATGCCAGGGGGATCACACTACCGCCGGAAGAGGAAATTATCAGGGAAACCCTGGACCGGCTGATCCTGGAAAATATCCAGCTACAAATGGGCACCCGGGTAGGCGTGCGCATTTCCGATGCGCAGCTCAATAACGCCGTTATGCGCATCGCGTCCCAGAACGGCATGGAGCTGGACCAGTTCCGCCAGGCGTTGGAACAGCAGGGGCAATCCTATAGCGCAATGCGCGAGCAGGTGCGCCGGGAAATGATCATCCAGCGGGTACAGGGCGGTAACGTCAACCAGCGCATCCAGATCACCGACCAGGAGGTGGATAGTTTCATTGCCACAGGCGCCGGCCAGAAGCTGACGCAAGCGGAGTACCACATCATACATGCCCTGCTGCCCCTTTCGCCCGAAGCCTCCGCCACCGATGTTGCCGCAGCCAAGGCCCACGTAGATCGTATGGTAAAACGCATTCGAGCCGGCGAGCCTTTCGATAAGGCCATTACCGCCAGTAAGGCCCCCTACACATTCAGCGGTGGCGACCTCGGCTGGCGCAAACTGGATGACCTGCCCTCCCTGTTCAGTGACATCGCACCACAGCTGAAAGCCGGAGAGACGGCTGACCCCATTCGCTCCGACAGCGGCTTTCACCTGGTGTACATGGCGGAAGTGCGCGGTGGTGAGGAGATGGTTGCCCAAACCGAGGTGCGCCATATACTGATAAAGCCATCGGAAATCATGACCGACAGCCAGGCCCGCGAACTAGTGGTGACACTTAAAAGCCGCGCGCAGTCGGGAGAGGACTTCGGGGAACTGGCCAGGGAGTATTCCGAAGATATCGGCTCCGCCCAGGAAGGGGGCGAGCTGGGCTGGACTAATCCCGGCCAGATGGTACCGGAATTTGAGGCCGCCATGAAAGCTACCCCCATCGACCAGATTTCCGACCCGGTGCGCACCCAGTTTGGCTGGCATATCCTGCAGGTGCAGGGGCGCCGTGATCAAGATATGACGGACCAGGCTACCCGAGCCAAAGCCATGGACTACTTGCACAACCGCAAATACCAGGAGGAACTGCAAGCCTGGTTGCAGCGAATTCGCGATGAAGCCTTTGTCGATATCAAGTAGGAGTGCAGGGTGTCATTACCCCGTATAGCCATTACTGCGGGCGAGCCGGCAGGTATCGGGCCTGACATCGTACTGATGAGCGCCCAGCGGGAATGGGATGCCGAGTTGGTGGTCATTGGCGACCCCCAGCTGCTGCAGCAACGGGCACAGCAGCTTGGACTGCCGATCAAGCTACAAACCCTGCAACCGCAGGAGCCCCCACGGCCGCACCAACCCGGGGTGCTGACAATCGATCCCATGAGCCTCGGCGTACCCGCCACAGCGGGCAAACTGGAGCCGGGCAACGCCAGCTATGTACTGGACACGCTGCGCCAGGCAGTGCGCGGCTGTGGCAATGGCACCTACCAGGCCATGGTGACAGCGCCGGTGCAGAAATCGGTGATCAATGACGCAGGGATACCGTTTATCGGCCACACAGAATTCCTGGCGGAGGAAACCGGTACCGCCAGGGTGGTGATGATGCTGGCCACCCGGGAGCTGCGCGTGGCACTGGCCACCACCCACCTGCCACTGAAAGACGTGCCCGACGCCATCACCAGCGTGCTGCTACTTGAAACATTACACATACTGTATGACGACCTGAAGGGTAAATTCGGCATCCAGGCGCCGCGCATTGCCGTACTGGGTATTAACCCCCATGCGGGAGAAGGTGGCCATATGGGCCGGGAAGAAATCGAAACACTTATCCCGGTTCTGGAAGAACTGCGCCAGACCGGTATGGATTTAATGGGCCCCTTACCTGCCGACACGGCCTTCAACCCGAAAATACTGGATCAATGTGACGCGGTCTTCGCCATGTACCACGACCAGGGCCTGCCGGTATTGAAGTATTCCGGCTTTGGCCGCGCCATCAATATTACCCTGGGCCTACCCATCATTCGCACCTCTGTGGACCACGGGACAGCGCTTGATATGGCGGGTACGGGTAAAGCAGATTGGGGCAGCCTGGAGCAGGCCCTGACGATAGCCTGTGAACTTTGCGGGAATGCGCGGGGCGCGTGACTAGTCCTGCGTCTCTTTGGACGCCAGCTCCTCTTTCTCCTCCTGTTCCTTCAGGTGGTCTTCCAGCATGCGCTTTTCGACCGCTTCGAGATACTTGTTCCTGGTGATCTGATCGGTATACGAATCTGTGACATCGGTGGCATCTCCCTCGGCCACAATCTTGCCCTTCTCCAACCAGATCGCACGGTTGCACATCGACTTCACCTGGTCGGCCATATGAGAAACAAACACCACCGTCTGCTCACTGGTAATGCGGCTTTTCATCGCGCTCTGCGCCTTGCTCCTGAAGTGGGCATCGCCAACGCTGAGAATTTCGTCGATCAACAATATATCCACGTGAGTCAACAATGCCGTGGTAAAACCGAGTCGCGAGCGCATGCCTGCTGAATACTTTTTGACTGGCTCTTCAAAGGAATCTCCCAGCTCGGAGAACTCCCGGATTTCGTCCAGAAAGGACTCCGCCTGTTTGTGCGATGAGCCCTGCAGCATGGCAGCCAGCATGGCGTTGTCGCGTCCGGACAAGTCCGGCTTGAACCCCAGGCCCAGGGTCAGCAGTGAAGCTGTCATACCCGGGCGCATCCTGATGTCGCCTGAGGTGGGCGCAAGGATACCGGCCATCAGGCGCAGCATCGTGGTTTTTCCAACGCCATTGCGACCGATAATGCCCAGGGTTTCGCCCTCATAGAGGCTCAGGGAAACGTCGTCCAGCACATGGTGGGTACCGTCATCAAAGGTTTTTTTGACGGAATGATAACTGAGTGAAACCCGATCCAGTTCCAGTATCACCTCTTGGTCATTGCCACTCATGCGGTGAGCGCCTTAAGCGCCAGGTACTGGCTGCCACGACGCATCAACAGCACCATGACGCATGCAAGGGCGCCAAAGCCCGCTCCGATACTGAGCAGGTGGAACATATCCGGGGCGGTGTTGTACATCAGTACCTGCCGGTACGCATCCAGGATAAATGTCAGTGGATTGAGCGTCAGCAGCAACTCGGTTTTATAGGGGTCGTCCAGGCCACGTACATCCCAAAAAATCCCCGAGGTAAACATCAGGAAAACCATGCCCAGGGAAATCATCGGGTGAAAATCCCGCATCATGGAAACCAGGCAGGCACCGATGAAAGCACAGGCGACTATCATGATGTAGTTGACTATCACCAGTGGCACCATGTACAGCCAGGTTGCGGTGACCGCATAGCCATTGGCGACCAGCACGATAAACAACACGACAAAAACTGCGGCCTGCTTGTAGAGCCCCTCCTGTATCACCGCCATCGGAAACAGAGTCTTGGGGACGTTTATTTTCCCCACCAGGCCCTTGCTACTGACGATACTACCGGAAGCCTGGGTCACTGATTTGGAAAACCACACAAAGGCCAGCTTACCGGTCATCAGGAAGAGCAGGAAGTCAGGCTGGCGGGAGGTCAGGATCATGTTGAAAACCACGTAAAAAACCGCGACATACAACAGCGGCTCCAGCACCCACCAGACATAACCCAGAAAAAATTTCATGGCATCGGCCCGCAGCGCCATGCGTGCCATGACGTCGATCAGGCGAAAATATTGTAAGAGAGGCATCGAATGCGGGTCTGCGTTTATGATTTTAATGTGAGCTAATTGTATCAAAAACTAGCGGGACTGAACCAGCCTGCGGTAGATATACCTACTACTGCGGGTACAATGTAGTCCATGAATCGCCCGCCTCCACAACATCGTCCCCGCAAACGCTTCGGCCAGAATTTCCTGCACGACGAGAGCGTGATCGACCGCATCAGCGCCACCATTCACCCCCGCGCCGGGCAACATCTGGTAGAAATTGGCCCGGGGCAAGGAGCGCTGACCGAGGCGCTGGCCGCCAGCGACTGCAGGCTGGATGTGATCGAACTCGACCGGGACCTGGTGCCCGGCCTGCTGGCGGCATTCAGCCTGAAACCGGGCTTTAAGCTGCACAGTGCCGATGCCCTGAAGTTCGATTTCACATCCCTGCTGGACACGCCCGGGGCAAGCGCCGCTGCGGATAATGGGCAACTGTTGCGCGTTGTCGGCAACCTGCCCTACAACATTTCCACTCCGCTGATTTTCAAACTGCTGGAGAATGCCGCTATCATCCATGACATGCACTTTATGCTGCAACGAGAGGTGGTAGAACGACTGGCAGCATCACCCGGAGGCAAGAACTGGGGCCGGCTGGGCATCATGGCGCAATACCAGTGTCGCGTGGAGCACCTGTTCGACGTGCCCCCGGAGGCCTTTAACCCGCCACCGAAGGTACAATCGGCGATAGTAAGGCTAAGCCCCTGGCGGGAATCCCCGTGGCCCGCCTGTGATGAGGAACAATTGCGCGGCGTAGCACGGGCCGCTTTTGCCCAGCGCCGCAAAACCTTGCGAAATAACCTGAAAGGGCTTATAGATAGTGCCCAGCTGGAAGCGCTGGGGATAGACCCGGGTGCACGGGCCGAGACCCTGGAACTGACACAGTTTATTGAGATAGCCAACACCATCCATGCCTGACACAAGCTTTAACCCGTCCCTGGTCGGCGTCCACGTCGTCACCACTTACCTGCCCAGCCACTCGCGCCCGGAGGATGGGCAGTATACCTTCGCCTATACCATTACCATCAGCAATGGCGCTGACCTGCCGGTGCAACTGCTGTCCAGGCACTGGGTCATTACCGATGCTGACAGCCAGGTACAGGAAGTTCGCGGCGACGGGGTAGTGGGAGAGCAGCCCATTATTGAACCGCATGAGTCTTTTCGCTACACCAGTGGTGCCACCCTGACGACACCGGTGGGCTGCATGGAAGGGAGTTACTTCATGGTAGTACGCGAACCCATGGAGATTGATCCTCGCGACCTGCCGACCTTCGAGGTGCCCATTGCCCCCTTCACCCTGCACACACCCACAGCCCTGAATTAGGCAACATCCATGGCTACCTACGTCGTCGGTGATATCCAGGGCTGTCTACAGCCCCTCAAGTGCCTGCTGCGCAAAGTCGACTTCAAACCCGGCAAGGATATGCTGTGGTCGGTAGGCGATGCGGTCAATCGTGGTCCCAAATGCCTCAAGACCCTGCGCT
>CBDTVJ010000171.1:0-7902 GCA_965363655.1 uncultured Halieaceae bacterium
AGGGCTGGAGAATGCCCCCGCCGCTTTTCTCGGTCTGTTCAGCGGTGCCAACTTCGGCAAGCTGGTGGTGCGGGTCAGCTAGCAGGAGAGGGGCCATTGTGCATTCGATAATCAGCTGCCAGATAATGAGAATGAAGCGGGGTGTTCCCCGGTTCCCGAATGTGATCTGATGCAGCAATGCCCGCACCGCTAGAAATTGCCACAACGCCCTGGTCCTGGGGTGCCATAGGAAGTGCCGACTCCCTCTGCCGGCAGGCTGAAGATGCCGAGGCGATGGGCTTCCACTCTTTCTGGTTGCCGGAAAACCATTTCGGTGGCAGGCGGGCAATACCGTCACCGTTGACTTTGCTTGCCGCAGTCGCCGGCCGCACCCGGAAAATTAAACTGGGCTGCACTTCCTACCTGTTACCCATTCGTCATCCACTGTTGGCCGCCGAGGAAGTGGCGGTACTGGATCAGCTATGTGGCGGCCGCTTGATTCTGGGTGTCGGCCGAGGCATGCAGGGCGATATGTTTAAAGCATTCGGGATATCCCCGAGTGACAAGCGCCGGCTGTTCCTGGCCCATCTGGATATTATGCGGCGCGCCTGGCGGGGTGAGCCTGTGGTGGAAGACGGTAATGAGGAGCCGATAGTGCTGGCACCACTGCCGTTGCAGCAACCGTCCCCCCCGATCTGGGTTGCTGCTTTCGGGCCGTTGGCGCTGCGGCAGGTGGCAGGCCTTGGCCTGCCCTATCTCGCTTCACCGGTGGAGTCCTTGCAGGTGCTGGCACAAAACTACCAGCAATATCACCAGATGGTCGATGAGGCGGGGCACCCGGCAGTGCAGACCATGCCAGTTATGCGCACCGTGTTGGTGACCGAAGACAGCGCTCTCGCCACAGCTGCTCGCCGTGCCCTGTCGCGGTTCGTGCCCCCCTCCATGAAAGACAAGGCCGCGTGCGTGGAAGACTGGGCAATTGTGGGTGATCAATTCTACGTACGGGACAAACTGAGCGAATACCGTGAGTGCCTGGCGCTAAGCCACCTGATAGTCCGGGCTGGCATATCCGGGGTCACAGACCTACAGCAATTGCACAGCCATGAGCAACTGTTGCATATCGCATCGTCTTTATAATCGCCGCTGCAACCGCAGCGCTGCATATTGAACTATATTGAATACACTAAAAAAAACTGTGAAGAGGATTTGCCATGCTTTATGCCATGCCGGGCTCAGCTGATGCCTTATACACCTTCAAGAACCGCTACGAGAACTTCATTGGTGGCGAGTGGGTGGCGCCACTTGAAGGCGGCTACTTTGACAATATCACGCCGGTTACCGGGGAGGTGTTCTGCGAGGTTGCCCGTTCCACACCAGCGGATCTCAATCGGGCGCTGGACGCCGCTCACGCCGCCGCAGATGCCTGGGGCAAAACCGCGGTGGTGGAAAGATCCAATACCCTGTTGAAGATCGCGGATCGGCTGGAGGCCAACCTGGAAACGCTGGCCTATGTTGAAACCTGGGAAAACGGCAAGGGTATTCGCGAAACGCTTAACGCCGACATACCGCTGCTGGTCGATCACTTTCGTTATTTTGCCGGTTGCCTGCGCGCCCAGGAGGGCACAGCCACCGATATTGATGCCAACACGGTCAGCTATCATTTCCATGAGCCGCTGGGGGTAGTGGGTCAAATCATTCCCTGGAACTTTCCGCTGCTCATGGCGGGTTGGAAATTGGCGCCGGCGCTGGCGGGGGGCAACTGCGTGGTGTTAAAGCCCGCGGAGCAGACGCCTGTGTCCATCCTGGTGATGATGGAAATGATCGCCGACCTGTTGCCGCCGGGTGTGGTGAATATCCTCAACGGCTATGGCGCAGAAATCGGCGAGGCCCTGGCCAGTTCCGATCGTATTGCCAAAATTGCCTTTACCGGCTCCACCGCCGTGGGTCATCTGATACTCGCCAATGCCTCGAAAACACTGATCCCCTCCACCGTGGAGCTGGGCGGCAAGTCGCCGAATATTTATTTCGAGGATGTCATGGCGCAGGAGGATGCATTCGTCAGCAAATGTGTCGAGGGTTTGTTATTGGGCTTTTTCAACCAGGGTGAAGTCTGCACCTGTCCCTCCCGCGCGCTGGTGCAGGAGAGTATTTACGGTGACTTTATCGAGCGAGTGCTGGAGCGAGCCAAAAAAATCAAGCAGGGCAACCCGCTGGACACGGAGACCATGGTAGGTGCGCAGGTTTCCAGGGAGCAGTTCGATAAAGTCATGAGCTACATGGACATCGCCCGCGAGGATGGCGCCCATTTCCTGCTGGGTGGTGGCAAGGCTACCGTGGGCAGTGAAATCGCCGGTGGCTACTACGTGCAACCGACTCTTTTACAGGGCACCAATGACATGCGCATCTTCCAGGAGGAGATATTCGGTCCCACACTGGGTGTTACCACCTTCAAAACAGAAGAGGAGGCCCTGGCGATTGCCAACGCCACTGAATACGGCCTTGGTGCGGGGGTCTGGACCCGGGACAGCAACCGCGCTTTCCGTATGGGACGCGGGATCAAGGCGGGTCGCGTGTGGATGAATTGCTACCATGCCTATCCCGCTCACGCGGCATTTGGCGGCTACAAAAAATCAGGTATTGGCAGAGAAACCCATAAGATGGCGCTGGAGCACTATCAGCAGACCAAGAATATGCTGGTTAGCTACGATATCAATCCGATGGGGTTCTTCTGAGAGCCTGTAGCGGCCATAGCGGGTGCTGCCTGCAGCTGGCTGCAGTTTAACCGGTGAGGCGAAGGGTGCTGGCGCCCCCCCCCTTAAGCTAAGGAGGGGGAGGTCACCAGTAGCGATTGCTAATTTACTTGCTGGGTCGAGAGGTACCCACGTGGATTTCAACGCGGCGGTTCTGGGCCCTGCCGGCGTCGGTCTCATTACTGGCAAGTGGGTCAGCTTCTCCCATACCAGAGACATCGACAATAGCTGAATCGATACCCTCACTGACGAGATAGTCTCGCACTGCAGTGGCGCGGCGCACTGACAGGCGCTGGTTGTAGCCTGCCGAACCGACACTGTCTGTGTGCCCGATAACGTCGATATCCCCAACGCTCATGCCCTGGCTCTTGATATGCTCGCCCAGGTTATGCAATTCGGCCTTGCCTGCTTCCTTGAGAATCGACTTGTCAAACTCGAAGAGGGCAGTAGCTGAAACAGTGTGCTTCTCGTACTGCAGTGGTCCCATCAGCGTGTCAGCGACATAGGTGGACATAGCTGTGGCCGCGGCAATATCGCCAGCATTGACAGCGCTGTCGCAACCGGCAGCATCCACGATGTTGGCGATCAATGCATCATTGCTGTCGTCGTCGCCAATTTTGACCGTGTGCAGGCACACGTTACTGCCGTGTGCCGCCTTCAATGCATCCACAGCGTCCTGCACAGCAGCCGAGTCTTTCCACTTGAAGTCGCTGACAATAATGACAGCTGCGGGACCGGTTTCAGTGTCCAGCAAGCCCGTTGTTGTGTCCAGCGCGTCGGCTATCGGCGTGGTGCTGGCTGCGCACTTGATGGAACCCAGAGCGTCAGCGAAGTCAGCTGACTGGTAGGACGCCATACCATAAATTGTTGCAGCTACACCATATCCGATACAGCTTCCCGAGCCCTTGCCGAAGGTAATCAAACCGGACTGGAAATCCAGGGGTGGTACAGCGGTGTTGAAGCTGGCAACCAGGTCTTGCGCGCTTTGTATCTTGGTGCGGCCATCGTATTCCTGTTTCATCGAACCCGATGTATCCAGCAGTACCACGAAAGATTCGACCTTGGGGGCATACATATTGGCATTCAAGGACTCCGTAGTTGCGGAAGTCGGTGCATAGGGTGTGCGACTGCAGGCAGCCAACAGCACGATTGAGGCGGCCATCAAGACGCCTGCCAGTTTGTTTCTAAACATATAGTGTTCTCCGTAACATTAAGGTGTGCTTGTGAATCGTCAGATTGAACAATCTGACACAGGTCGGCTGAAGTGGGTGCTCATGATAGGGGAACTCTGATTACCTGTAAAATGCGCGAGGTCCCGCGACACAGCGCCCCTGGATGTTGTGTGAAATCAGCAGCTGGTAAGCTTGCTGGTCTTGTGGCTGCAAGCCCTGCCCGTGTTTTTAACCTGATCCACACACACTGGGTGAGCAATTGTCAGTGTTTTTTACAGTTGAACACTATGGCCACCTCGGCATATTGCTATCTATTTGTATTTAATAGGAAAAATGGATATGGCTCGATTTGTGCGTTATATATGACAAATAGGGCCGTCCCGGTAGCTCAAAGGGTAGTAGTCATGAAATTGAAAATAAAACTGGCGGTGATATTGAGTGTCCTGTGGATGACCACAGGCCCAGTGCAGGCCGGTCCAATACTGAATGTACAGATTCTCGGAGGTAGTTTTCTGGTGGCCTCTGAAGGCAAAGTTTTTGCCGAATACCTGGGAAGCAGTGCCAGTTACTTCAGTACCCTCTACTTCGATGAGCGAGAAGTATTTGATAAGTCTGCAAACGTCGGTACCTACGTGGACCTCGGTGATTTCAGTGAAGGCGAACAATTGACCTTCAGTATTTTCGTCAATGAGCTAGCGAAAAGTTTCGTCAGTGGTGGTGGTGCAGACAACCCCGATGGCCTGGCACATTTCAGGGCAATCACCACCTTCAATGGTGGGGATGGCAATGGTTTCCTGACTACGGTGGGCTTCGAGGACCAGTTGGGCGGTGGCGATCGGGATTTCAATGACTTTATGTTCAGTCTCAGCAATGTTATTGACCCGCCTGCCGACGAGCCTCCTGCGGTCGATCCGGCGGCCGTTTCAGAGCCACCTGTCCTGTTCCTGCTGGCCTGTGGCATTCTGGGATTACTGGCAAGACGTCGCCAGCCCGTTTAGTTTTCCAGTCGGCGGCAGCACAGACAGCCGCCAAAGCTCACAGGATAAGTCCAACCAGGCAGCCCGTCATACAAGTGGCTAACAAGCCCGACCAGATTGATCGCGGTGCCAGTCGCAATATGTCGGCACTGCGCTGCGGACACATGGCGGTCATGCCGCCAATCATAATGCCCAGGCTGCCAAAATTAGCGAAGCCGCACATGGCATAGGTCATAATCAGGCGACTGTGCGCGCCCAGCGCCTCCGGTTCCAGTGACGCCAGTTGCAGGTAGGCTACCAATTCATTAATAAACAGCTTGGTGGCAAGTAATTCCCCCGCCTGGGGCGCCTCGCTCCAGGGGATCCCCGTCAGCCAGGCCAGTGGCGCCAGCACCTGGCCGAATATTCCAATCAGCGACAGGGGCTCATCACCCAGCGGCAGCAGCCCCAAGGCACTGTCGACCAGTGCGACCAGCGCCACAAACACAATCAGCATGCCGATGATATTGGCCAGCAGCCGCAGGCCTTCCCCCGTGCCTGTCACTAGCGCATCCATGCTGCCGGTGTAGGGCGACTCCATATTCATTGTCGCCGTATTGTTGACACTATCCGGTGGCACCATCACCGCGGCCAGCATCAGCGCAGCGGGAGCGCTGACCAGTGAGGCGACCAGGATATGGCTCAATGCAGTCGGTATGGTGGCTGACAAAATGCCTGCGTAAAGGCCCAGTACCGTGCCCGCCACGGTCGCCATGCCGCAGGTCATCAGCATAAACAGTTCACTGTTACTCATTTTCTTCAGGTGCGGCTTTATCAGCAGGGGCGATTCCACCATGCCTACGAAAACTGAGCAGGCCGCGCCCATACTGACCGCGCCGCTAAGTCCCATGGTTTTGTCCAGCAGGCGCGCCAGGACGCTGATGACCAGCGGAATAACCCGCCAGTGCCACAACACGGCGCTCAGGGCGGCGAACACAATGACGATGGGTATGGCGCGAAAGGCCAGCACAAAGTTGTGTTGAGGCCCGGTGACTTCAAACGGGGAGGGGCCACCCCCCAGGAAGCCAAAGACCATGGCGGTACCTTCCCGGGTGGCGGCTTCCAGTGCCAATACCATTTTATTAATCACCAGCAGGGAGTCCTGCAGCAGGGGCACTTTCAGAAACAGCACGGCCAGTAGCAGTTGCGCCAATAATCCGGTGATTACCAGTCGCGTTGGAAAGAGGCGGCGGTTACTGCTGCTCAGCCACGCCAGCAGGATAATACCGGGGATGCCTAGCAGAGCGTGGCTCATGGCGAATTACCTTGCGGGGAAAAGCCTGACGTTAGAGTAGCAGTTGCTAAAAGTCCACCGAACCTTAGCGGCAGTCTGCGTGGAGCATTGCGGGCGGCAATGCAGAGTCTGATTTACTATACGTGTGTGTTGTCATTCAACAGAGACCTTGTTGCCTGCCCACAGCTGGTTCATGCTTGGGCCAGCAACTACCAGGGAGCACGATGCCCATGTTATCCAAATTTGATGATTACCCCATACACCAGACAGCAGAACCTGTCTTGCACACATCGAGCAGCGATCGTTTTTTTTACGACCGCTACTGGTACAACGGTCACGCCCGGGACGGCAGCTTCTATTTTGGAGTGGGTATGTGCCGCTACGCCAACCTGGGTATTCTCGATTGCAGTTTAAGTCTGGCAATAGAAGGAAAACAGTACGCGTTTCACGGTTCCCGTCGCGCCCCGCAAGAGCCTACGGACACTACTGTTGGTCCCTTCGCCCTGCAGATTCTCGAGCCCATGGGTCGTCACAGGGTGTTGCTAGAGGCCAACGAGACAGGCATCGAGTGCGACCTGGTGTTTACCCCTCGAACAGCCTGTATCGAAGAAGGCCGCCAGACCCTGCGCAACGAGCGGCACATTGTTATGGATGCCACCCGTCTCGACCAGTTCGGCTTTTGGTCTGGCTGGATTCGTTATGACGGTAAAGAGCTCAAAGTTGATGGTCGCACGACCTTTGGCCTTAAGGATCGCTCCTGGGGTATTCGCCCGGTGGGCGATGCCTACACCGGCGGTGCACCCTTGTCAGAGTTTCAGGCAGTGCATTTCTGCTGGATGCCCATCAACTGGGAGACCGAGTGCAGCCTGGCGGGGTGGTTTGAGGACGACACCGGTAACCAGTGGCATACGGATCAGGGTTTCCTGCCCCATTATCCGCACATGGACGATATCCCGGGTACCTGTGATCCCGGTGCCCGTGTCTGGCAGGGCCAGGTAGAGCACAACATCAAGATGATCCCCGGAACACGGCGGGCTGAGTCCGCCGTAGTCACTATGCACGACCGCTCAGGTGAGAGTATGGAAGTGCATCTGGAACCGGTGATGGTGCACCGTATGAAGGGCCTCGGCTACCAGCATCCCGACTGGGGTCATGGTAAGTGGCACGGCGAACTGGTGATCGCCGGTGAGAGCTGGGTAGATAGCGAGCTGGATCCCCTTGCCCTGGAAAATCTCCATATCCAGCAGGTTGTAAAGGCAACATGCGGTGACAAGGTAGGCCATGGGGTGCTGGAGCAAATGCACATTGGCCCATCATCCCTGCTGGGTTTTGAAGATTGGTTTGATGGGGCAAAGTAGCTACGCCGAGGGCGTGCGACAACAGTCGCCAGTTGTCCTCTATAATTGAACTAATGGCAGAGCAGCGAGGCGGTGTGAAATGACGGGTAAGCGCGGGTTACTGTGGCGGATTACCAGGGGCCTTTTGTTGCTGGTGGTAGCTTTAGCTATGGTGTCATTGCTTGTGATCTGGCGCGTCGGCGCCTGGAACCTGGTTTTCCCCAGCCACAGCCACGATACCGTGGCGCCTGTAATCCCTTCGGGCCTGGTTGCCCCCGCTGTCCTGGTGTTTAGCAAAACCAATTCCTTTCGCCATGTGGAGGGCATTGCCGGTGGCGCCAAGGCCCTTGAAGCCATCGCCCGAAATCGAAAGTGGGGCATGTTTCACACCGAAAATGGCGCCGTATTCAATGC
>CBDTVJ010000172.1:0-7867 GCA_965363655.1 uncultured Halieaceae bacterium
GAAATGCCTTGTTGCGAAAGGTCTGCACAACATCATTAATGTAATCTCCGAGGCCTGGCAGGGTGTATTGCTCCCCATTCAGGTCCGGTTGGCTAGTGTGGTGGCGCGTCCCCATCACGGAAATAGTGCTTAGAAAGATAGCTAACACCGCAGACATGAGCCCATATACAGGGTAGTTTTCTGGCACAAAGCGGCCATCAACTCCCTGAACTGTATCGAATACGAAAATTAGAGCAGCCGCAGGCAACAACAGCACAACCAGAAACATCACTCCCAATCGCATAGCCATCAGCTGGCTACGTTCGTGATAGTCGCTGGTTAATTCAGCGCACAGCGCCAGATGTGGAATCGAGAAAACAGTGATAAACGTTCGCACCCAGAGTGACCAGAACAACAGCCACCATGCGAGTAGTGGGGACGAATCGACCACAGTATCCGGCGGTGAAAAAAGCCCAATAAAGCCGATCGCGAGTGGCAAGGTACTGTAAACCATGAATGGATGCCGCCTGCCATAGCGGCTACGAAGCCGATCGGACCAGCTCCCTATCAATGGGTCGGATATACCATCCCACAACAAGCTGGCCGCGATAATCGCTCCGGTCACCGAGCCAGACAGTCCCAATACCTGGGTATAGAACAGCAGGATAAATATAGCGTAGGCAGATTCCTTGATGGCATAAACACCACCGCCAATGCCATAGAATACCCTTGTCTGAAATTTAATCATGGTGTGGAAGTCTATCTCTGGTGATCTGGACTGTAGTAGTTATTATCTTTTGTTAGAGTAGACCAATTGTTAATCCTGTGCATGGCGATTTGGTGATTTCGCAATTCTCGGGAAAGGCTCTTCGCTATCGGCCAGTCAAGTTGCCAGCATTCCCGGTGCGTGATACTCAGCCATAGCCGATATGCGCTATAATCCAGCAAGAAAATCCGCGAGTAAACTAGACGAGGCCTTTTCGACAGACCCATGAATAAGACACTGCTGACAATTGCTATCGTGCTCGCGATCTTTCTCAGCCTGGGCTATGTGCTGCGCAAACCAATCGGGGAAGCGGCCGACGCCTGGACGACCCGCGACATGTTTGTCTCCGCTGATGCGGCGAATTTCAGCCCAGGGCCGGACACCGGATCACGCTTTCCAGACATGGAGGCCCATTATCAGGGGCGTGGCGTCACCTCTATCGACGAGTTCGCCAGAGGTAATGGCACGGTCCTTGTCGTCCTCCGCTCCATTGACTGGTGTCCCTACTGCAAGCGCCAAATGATCCAGTTGCAGGAATACGAGCCATACTTCCATGCCAATGGAATCGCATTGGTGGCGATAACTTACGACCCACCTGAAGCCCAGCAGCCCTTCATTGCGCAGCATGCAATCACCTTTCCGGTGCTCTCCGATGTGCAGTCAATGAGCTTTCGCGCGCTGGGAATCCTCAACGAGGATTTCCAACCAGGGGACAGCGAGTACGGAGTCCCCCACCCCGGAATGATTATCATCGATCGCCAGGGGGTTATCGCGGGCAAGCTCTTCGTCGAGACCCCGACTCTCCGTGTCGACTCCGCAGAGGCCCTACAATATGCCAAGGGCGCGCTTGGCCTGAAGTCCAAATTCGGCAACAACTGATGGGCTACTAACAATTTCATTTCTCCCGGAGCAAAAGTTCCGGAGACGGGCCTGGATCACAGCCTGCCAGCGGCAAGGGCTGCCCGCACTCCAGCAGGCTCTCCAGTGCATCTGCAACGAAAACACAGCCAACCTCCCCAGCTTCAGCATACCTTCGATCCCGGTCACCCTGCCCCATCCGTCAGCGCATCACATTCGGCTGGGGTTCTTCATCTTTGAGCGTCACACCATGATTTTCGAACTGTTGCATTCCCGGCACGCTACCACGGTCAAAATATTTTTGGTTGCTTTAAGCTACCATTATAATTATCATACCCACCATGACACGCACCCCTTTCAATGACTTCAACTGCAGCCTGGCACGAACAGCCGATATTATTGGCGATAAATGGACCCTGCTGATCCTGCGCGATGCTTTTTTTGGCGCTACCACATACTCCCAATTCCAGAAGAATCTGGGCGTGGCCCGCAATATCCTCGCCAACCGGCTGGACAAGCTTGTCAGCTACCAGGTAATGGAGAGGCGCCAGAGCAAGCCCGGTGTGGAGCGTTACAGCTATCATTTGACGGAACGCGGCCTGGCCCTGGTGCCAGTCCTTGTCGCCATGACCCAATGGGGAGACAGCTGGGTGCTGGGCGAGGGCAATGAACCGATTGAGTTCCGGGACCGCAACAGCGGCCAGAAAATAGCACCCTTGCGTGTGCTGTCTCGCCAGGGGGAGCCACTGGATACAATAAACATCGTGGTCGCACCAGGCCCCGGCGCCGACGAAAGAATCCGCAAAACCCTTGGCACAAAGGATCAAACAAAATAACCCAGGAGCCCGCCATGACCAGCCAGACTGATGAGTACCGCACCAGCGCCTGCAACCTCTGCTTTGTGAACTGTGGCATCAAGGTGCAACTTGGCGGTGAAGATGGCCGCCAGATAGTCAAAGTACGCGGCGATGAAGACCATCCCACATCCAAGGGCTATATTTGCAATAAGGCTGCGCGCATTAATTACTACCAAAACAACGCCAGCCGCCTGCGCAGCCCTATGCGCCGTAAGCCTGACGGTAGTTACGAAGAAATCGACTGGGATACTGCAATCAGTGAGATAGCGGCCAAGCTCGGCGCGATTCGCGATGAGCACGGTGGGGAACGAATTTTCTATTATGGCGGGGGCGCCCAGGGAGATCACCTGGGGGGCGCTTACGCACCTTCTTTGCGCAACGCCCTGGGTATGAAATACAAGGGCAACGCCATATCCCAGGAGAAAACCGGCCTGGCCTGGGTGATGAGCCGTATGATCGGTGGCCCCACCCACGCCGATCTGCACCATGCCGAGGTAGTCATGTTCGTGGGCAAGAACCCCTTCATGAGCAATGGTATGGACCAGGCTCGCCCCTTCCTGCGAGCCATAGCAAAAGACCCGAAGCGCAAACTGATTGTTGTTGACCCGCGCAAAACCGAAACCGCCGACTATGCCGACATCCATCTGGCAGTCCACCCGGGCCGCGATGCCTGGTGCATTGCCGCTGTGCTCGCCTGGCTAGTGCAGCAGGACCGACTGCCCAGGGAATGGTTGGAGCAACACACCGCCGGAGCGGAGCAGGTCATTCCCTTCTTTCAAAATATCCCCATCGACGCCTTCGCTCGTTTTGCAGGACTTGAGCCGGCCCTGGTGATCGAGGCTGCACGCCTGATCGCAGATGCAGACTCCTTTGCGCTTGAAGAAGATATCGGTATCCAGATGGCGCCACATTCCACGCTGGTCACCTATCTCAATCACTTGCTCTGTCTGCTTAGCGGCAACTACGGTAAGCATGGCAGTATGGACATGTGCACCCAACTCGCCCCCATCATAGCGATTGATTACGGCCCTGTGGATGAGAACGGCTACGAGATTGCGCGCAAAAAGCTACCCGTAACCGGCGCACCTATTGTCAGTGGGCTCTACCCCGGGGCCTACCTGGCCGAAGAAATCCTCAATGACCACCCGGAACGACCCCGCGCCATACTCTTTGAGAGCAGCAACCCGGTGCATTCACTGCCAGAGTCACAGAAATTGCGCGAGGCACTGCGCTCACTGGAATGCAGCGTTGCCATCGATGTGGCCATGACCGAGACGGCTCTTTGCTGCGACTATGTATTACCTGCGGCCACAAACTTCGAGAAGTGGAGTGCTACCTTCTTCCCGCGCAACTTCCCCGCCAATATCTACCACCTGCGTGAGCCTCTCATGGAGCCGGCAGACAATACGCTGCGCGAGTCGGAAATCCACGCGCGCCTGATCGAAGCCCTGGACTTCTTTGAACCCGCTGAACTGGAGCCGTTACACGCAGCCGCAGCGCAAGGCATGGATGCCTATAAACAGGCCTTTTTCGAACAGATGGCCCAGAACCCAAAGATCTCACGTATGCTGTCCTATGTGCTGTATCGCACCCTGGGCCCAAGCCTGGGCGAGGGTCGCGAGGGAACAGCGGCAATCTGGGGTCTGTGCCAGATGTACACACTCAAGCATGCCGAGGAGGCTGCCCGCGCCGGATTTAAAGGCGAAAATGCAGGTACCGACATGTTTCTGGATATGATCAACTCTTCCGCGGCAACGGTGATCGGTATCTCCACGCACGAGGAGAGCTTCAGTCGTATCCCCCACCCAGACAACAAGCTGCAACTGGTCATCGGCGAATTGCTCGATGAAATACCCCAACTCCACGACATGCAGCCGCTGCTTGAATCTACCGAGGCCTATCCCTTCGCCCTGGTGGCTGGCGCGCGTCGCGCCTATACCGCCAATTGTGCCATTCGCGACCCACGCTGGATGAAAGGAAAGAACTCCACTGCGCTGACTATTCATCCACAGGATGGCGAGCGTTTCCAACTACCCGACGGCGCCAGTGTGCTACTGGAAACGGAAGCGGGCTGCACCACTGTCGATCTGGCGTATGATGAGCGCATGCACCCGGGCACACTCTCACTACCCAATGGCCAGGGCATGCGCTTTACGGATGAAAACGGCCTGGAGCTGGAGACAGGTGTGTTTGTGAATGAACTCACCAGTGTGAAATATCGGGACAAGTTCATCGGCACGCCGTTCCACAAATTTGTGCCGGCCCGTATCAGCCTCGCCTGAGGAACACCCGGGCGACGCTTGACCCACAATGGACACCTGGCTGCTTTCCAGAAAAAATTGGAGACACAAGTATGAGCGATCAATCCCTGACCCTGGACGCGATACTATACCCCGGCTTTGAGATGCTGGAGTTTTTAGCGCAGCGGAGTAAGATCGCGCAGATCACCGCCTCAGTTTGCAGCGGGTCTGCACTTTTAGCCAAGGCTGGAGTACTGGATGGCCACCGGGCTACCTCCAATAAACAATTATTTGCCCTGGCTACCAGCCAGTCTGATAAGGTTACCTGGATAGAAGCTGCACGCTGGGTTGACGATGGGCCCGTAGTGACCGCGTCGGGGGTATCGGCGGGAACAGATATGGGAGTGACTATTATCCAGCGACTCTGGGGCAGCGAAATGGCCCATAGGGTCGCTGAATTAGCCGAGTACACCTGGCACATGGATGCGGATAAAGATCCTTTCGTCTCAGACCTTAACAAGGCTGCGACGGCTCTGGGATTAGTCTGAATAGCCGCTCAAGCGGATGTAGCGAAACTGTCGATGCTGGATATCATTACAGAGGGACCGCAATGAAGAAAATAACAAAATCCTTGCTGCCGATGGCCGTTGTAGCGGCCACTTTTGCACTATCCGCGGAGGCTGCGACTGACGCTGAGAGAATAAGGATGCTTGAAACTCAGTTGCAGCAGCAAAAAGCCATGATGGAACAGCAGCAACGCATGCTGGAGACTATGGATGCAGAACTCAGGCGACTCAAGGCCGGCGAACCCGCCGCTATTAGTGAAGTAGAAATAGCCGCCACGGAAGAAAAAATGCCTGTTATCGTTAGCGCCGATAAGCCGGTAAGTAGCGCGCTCGCCCCGCTGTCCGTAAACGTCTATGGCTTTGTGATGGCTGATGCCATTTACGATTTCAAACGGGTTGACCCAAACTGGGAGGACACCCTGCGCGTATCCACGATTCCAACCGAGAGCGGAAGCTACGGCAACGATGGCGATTTTATCTTCGGTGTGCGCCAATCCCGCCTGGGTATCGCTGGCAACTATGGCGAAGACATCACCTTCAAGCTGGAAGCGGAACTTTTTGGCGTCGGGGGAGATGAAGGCCAGACCACCCCGCGACTGCGTCATGCCTGGGCTACCTACAAAAACCTGGGCATGGGCCAGACCTGGTCCAACTTTATGGATATCGATATTTTCCCTAACACCATCGATTACTGGGGCCCCACGGGGATGGTGTTCTATCGCAACCAGCAGGTACGATACTCATTCCCCATGGGCGAAGACGAATTTTCAATTAGTCTTGAGGATCCCGGTACAGCATTGACCGTAGGCCGTTTTCGAGACACGGATCCCTGCGATATACCCAATGCAGATCCCGAGTGCGAATCCACGGAATCCAGGTTGGGGGATTCCTTCCAGTCTTACAACGACCTTCCCGACCTGTCTGCGCGCTATCGCAATAACGGCGACTTCGGGCATTACCAGGTGGCGGGTATCGTGCGCAAACTGGGCTATGAACGCCTCGATACTGGCCAGAAGGACGACGAACTGGGCTGGGGTATCAACACCAGTGCCGGCATAAACACCTGGGGTCGGGACAAATTGAAATTACAGGTAGTCTATGGGGAAGGCATCGGCAACTACATGAATGACGGTGGTATTGACGTCGCCCCTGACTCCGCAAACATTAACGACGCTGAGGCAGAGGCAGTGGAACTGCTGGGCATTAGCGCCTACTACGACCATTACTGGAGTGATAAATGGTCTACCTCGGTGGGCTGGTCCATGATCGACCTTGATACCACTGATGGGCAACTTGCCACTGAATTTGAAAAGGGGCAGATCGCACAGATCAACCTGCTGCACTACCCGGCAGATAATGTCTTGCTGGGTTCGGAGTTCATTTGGGGCGAGCGGGAGGATGTGAACGGTAACACCGGTTCGGATTATCGCATTCAGTTCACGCTGAAAGTGAATTTTGATACAGGGGATATTATAAATGGTCTGTAGATTTTGCCATGTCCACCAGCGCCGCTATACTTCCCGTTAGACTCAAGAGTCTGCGGGTACTCATCAGTTTCAGGGAGTTCAACATGAAAATATCTATTTTGCGTCACCTGCTAGCCCTTGCTGGCGCGATACTTTTCAGTAGTACTGGCGCTCTCGCCGCGAAGCTGACACCGACTGATTTCCAACGCGTGGTGGACACTGCCTACAGTAAATTCAAGGACCTCAAAGAAGGCGCCAATGCGGACTACATCCCCTTTCTGGCGACTGTACCCAGCGATATGTTCGGCGTTGTTATCATCACCCGCGAGGGTGATGTTTATTCCGCCGGGGAACTCAAGTATGAGTTCTCCATTCAGTCAGTATCCAAACCCTTTACCGCCTCCCTGATCATGGCACAGCAAGGTCCCAGGGCAATCCGCGAAAAGATCGGCATAGAACCCACCGGCCTTCCTTTCAACTCCAAGATCGCCATGGAACTCAATCCGCAACGCTCAGTCAACCCAATGGTCAATGCCGGGGCGATTGCTGCGGTTAGCCTAGTAGAAGCATCGTCAGAAAAAGACCGGTGGCACAGGAGCACGTTCCCGAACTCCTGGCCATCATGGCGACAGCTGGCTTCTATGACGAATCAGGCGAGTGGATGTACAGCGCCGGCCTGCCGGCCAAGACGGGTGTAGGTGGTGGCATTGTCGCCGTAGTGCCGGGCCGTTTTGCGATAGCAACGTTTTCTCCACCCGTGAATGAGGCTGGCAACAGTGTTCGAGGGATGAAAGCCATTCGCTATATTGCCGGTGAATTAGGCGTGGGCCTTTACGGTTCTAACCCCACCGAATAAATGTCATGCCGAACACTACCAAGCCACGCCCGGGATTATCAGGCGCCATCCAGTAAGCTGTGAACAGCATGCCTGGGTGTTTTTGTCAGTTTCTGCATGAGCTTGAAGGGAATTTCGGACAGCTCGTACTCCCGACCAATGCT
This sequence comes from uncultured Halieaceae bacterium, assembly GCA_965363655.1. GTDB lineage: Bacteria > Pseudomonadota > Gammaproteobacteria > Pseudomonadales > Halieaceae > Marimicrobium. Next base: position 7,732 of record CBDTVJ010000172.1, read on the forward strand.
GTCCAGCATGGATAACCACAGCTTTGTGGTCATTTCAGAATCGAATAGGGCCCTGTGAAAAGCCCCCTCCTCGGGGATATTCATGTGGGCCACTAAAGTACCCAACTGATAATTGGGCGCTTGCTGATAAATACGT
>CBDTVJ010000173.1:0-7852 GCA_965363655.1 uncultured Halieaceae bacterium
CCAATTCCTCAGGATCGACCAGTTTCTTATTTACCCTGGAGTATTTCTCACTGCGAATCCGGCGCCAGGCATCCAGCAGCACTGCCACGATAAGAAGCACCCCGACAATGACCATCCAGTCACGTATTGTTAATTCCATCAGTCCCATGTCGCTTTTATCTATCTATTTTTCTACCAGCCCTATTGCTAACAGACCACTTAACTGGCTGCCAGTTCCGCCGCTTCTTCCACGTCGACAGATACCAGCCGCGAAACCCCGGGCTCGTGCATCGTTACCCCCATTAACTGGTCGGCCAGCTCCATGGAAATCTTGTTGTGGGTAATGTAGATGAATTGCACCTTGTCTGACATTTCCTTCACGAGACGCGCATAGCGCCCGGTATTGGCATCATCCAGCGGCGCATCAACCTCATCGAGAATACAAAAAGGTGCGGGATTCAACTGGAAGATCGAGAACACCAGGGCAATCGCCGTCAGTGCCTTCTCTCCACCCGAGAGCAGGTGAATCGTGCTGTTCTTCTTGCCAGGCGGGCGGGCCATAATCGAAATACCCGTATCCAGCAAATCGTCGCCGGTCATTTCCAGGTAAGCGCTGCCGCCGCCAAACACCCGGGGAAACAGTTCCTTCAAGCCACTATTAACCTTCTCAAAGGTGTCGCGGAAACGGTTGCGTGTCTCCTTGTCAATCTTGCGGATAGCTGACTCCAGCGTATCCAGTGCCGTTACCAGGTCCTCATTCTGCAGATCGAGATAATTCTTACGCTCAGATTGCAAATTGTACTCATCGATAGCCGCCAGGTTAATCGGCCCAAGGCGAGCGATACGATTGGCCACGCGCTCCAGTGAACGCTGCCACTCTGTCTCATTCGCACCGTCGGGCAGCGTGCCCAGCACTTCCTCTACGTCCTGCTTATCGTCCTGCAACTGCTTGTGAATGGTCTCGCGCTGTACCTGTAGAGACTGGTTGCCTATGCGTTTCTGCTCCAGTTCGCTGCGCACGGTTTCAATGCGCTGTTCAATGGCGGCCCGCTGCTGCTCAGCTTCGCGTAACTTATGCTCAACCTCAGCGACAAGCTGTCGTGCCGCAGCCAACTCGCCTTCCGACTCCAGACGCAATTCCAGCTGTGTCTCAAGCTCCAGTTGCAAGCCATCCAATGGGCTATCGTTTTCACCCAGCGCCTGTGACAGGCTATCGCGACGTTCCTGCAATTGCAGAACCTGGCGATTGGTACGTTCAATGGATTCGCGCATGGAGTTCAATTGTGTTTTCAGGGACTGGTGGCGCATGGCGATCTGGTGCGCGCTGTCCTTGTCCTGTCGCGCTTTTTGCCGAGCGCCGTCAAGGGTGCCGCGAATCTGGTCGCGGGTGGACAACAATTCCTCGCGACGCTGCGAATCAGAATCCATTGACTCTATGGATTCCGCCAATAACTGACGCGCCTGGACAATAGTTTCCTGTTCCTGGCGAAACTGCTCCCGGGCCTCGTCGATTTCGGCATTGATGCGCTCACGCCGCTCATTTATCTGTTCGATTTTTGCCTGGTGCGCAGACAGGCGGGAACTGAATTCTGCATGCTGACGGGTGCTGACCTGTAATTCTCGCTGGCGGTCCTGGCGCTGGACTTCCATCTGCTTGAGCGCTTCTTCGGCCTCCGCCAGCTCGCGGGCCAGTTGCGCTTCGCGTTGCTGCTCAAGCTCCAGGTTCGCTTGCAGGGAGTCCAGTTCTTCCTTGCGCTTTATGGCGCCGCCTTCCTGCCCGCTCTGACGCGCAACGCGCAGCCAGTTGCAACCTACCCATATGCCGTCGCGGGTAATAATGGATTCATGGGGTGCCAATGAGGCACGCTGCTGCATGGCCTGGTGTAAGTCATCTACTGCGCGTACGCCGGCCAGCAACGCATTGGCGCGGCCACCACTGTGCACCCGCGAGGCGAGGTAGGCAGGCCCCTGGTCTTGTTCGCCGGAGGACTCCACCAACAGCAATTGGCCCTGCGACAGGCTGTCCAGGTAATTCCCCAGCACACCAATATCGTCTACGCAAACGGCCTGGAGATAATCGCCAAGCACTGTTTCGACAGCGAGCTGCCAGCCGTCATCGACTTGCATCTGCTCCAGCAGGCGTGCCTTATCACCTATCTGTTGTGCCGCCAGCCACTCACCCACGCCCTGGCTGCCATCGTCCATTGCCGCCTGCTGCAGGGCTTCCAGCGAGGCCATGCGACCGCGTTTTTGCTGCAACTGGGAACGCACCTGGTTCAAGTCCGCGGACAAACTGGTGCGCTTGTCCCGGGTTGCAGCCAATGTCTGGACTAGAGATTCACTGCTTCGTTCATGCTCGGCCATGGCCAGCTCGACCTCGGCCAACTGGGCACCCATTTCCTCTATTTCTATATCCGCCGGGCCTGCTGCCAGCCCCTGTTTTTCCTCGTCCAACTGCCTGCTGCGATTCTGGATACGCTGCAGGACCTGCTCCACATGCTGGATGCGCGACTGCTGTACTTCCGCCTGCTGCCGTGGCTCTGCCGCATGCTGGTTGAATTCATCCCACTGGTGCTGCCAGCTATGCATGGCCTCTTCAGCCTGCTCCAGCGTACTTGCCGATAAAGCTTCCAGCTCCGTCACCTGTTCGAGCTCTGGCACCAGGGTCTGGATTTCACTTTCCCAGCTGACCAGTTTTTGCCGGTCTTCACCCAGGTGGCTTTCCGATTCGCCCAGGGTGTTGGTGGTCTGGGTCAGGTCTTCCTGTAATTGGCGACCGCGCTCCTGCTGGTGCTTGATGGTCTGTTCTATGCGGGCAACCTCAGAGCCCAGGGTATAGAACGTTGCCTGGACTTTATTGAAAGCATCGGTGCGATCGGTGTGATCAACCCGGTGTTGCTCGATGGCAGTGTCGACCTGCTGGTGTTCGGAGTGCACCGCTTCCAGCTTGACTTCCAACTCACCGATAGACTGGGTGGCGGTCTTGATCTGGGCATCCAGCGCCTGCCATTGCAATGACTGCAGTTGCGCCTTGAGTTGGCGCTCCTCTTCCTTGAACTCAGTATATTTTTCAGCGGATTGGGCCTGGCGCTCCAAATGCTGCAACTGGCGCTCCAGCTCATCGCGCAGGTCTGTCAGTCGATCCAGGTTTTCCAGCGTGCGGCGCATGCGACTTTCCGTCTCCTTGCGCCGCTCCTTGTACTTGGAAATACCCGCCGCCTCTTCAATGAAGACGCGCAGTTCCTCTGGCTTGGATTCGATCAGGCGGCTGATCATACCCTGCTCGATAATGGCGTAGCTGCGCGGACCCAGGCCGGTGCCAAGGAAAATATCTGTGATATCCCGACGGCGGCATTTGGTGCCATTGAGAAAATACTCGGACTGACCCTCGCGACTGACCAGGCGCCGGGTCGAAATCTCCGCATAGCTGGCATACTCGCCACCTACCCGACCTTCACTGTTATCGAATACCAGTTCAATGGATGCCTGGCCTACCGGCTGGCGGCTGACCGAACCATTGAAAATGACATCCGCCATGGATTCGCCGCGCAGGTTCTTGGCGGAACTCTCCCCCATAACCCAACGCACAGCGTCGATAATATTGGATTTACCACAGCCGTTGGGTCCCACCACCGCACACATATTGCTCGGAAAATTCACCGTGGTGGGGTCGACAAACGACTTGAAACCGGCCAGCTTGATCGTCTTTAGTCGCATAGTACCTTAAGTATCTACTCTAACTTAATGTTTTTTATAGCTTTACGTCAGTTTTTACCGCTTTTAACCCGACACCGAAACACAAGATGTAGTGTATAGACTTTAATCGAGCAACACTATGCCTGAACAGGAGAAATGCAAAAAAACGTCCAGCGGGAGCCCTTGCAGCGCCTCAACCGGCGCGTGCAACCGGCGCGTGCAACCGGCGCGTGCAACCGGCGCGTGCAACAGGCGCGTGCAACAGGCGCCTGCAAGGCGTTGGATCAAGGCGTATTGGCCTGCAACTGGATGTCCAGCGGCTCACCCGGCAACGAGGGCGCTATAGGGCCGATCTCACCCAGCCAACTGGCGTTAGCCTCGCCCGGACGCCCCTCGGGGGATACCTGCACGGCAACGATTACCGATGCCACAGCAGAGAGCTTCTGGCCGGCCATGGAATTACTGTCATCCAGCCGCAGGGTGAGTGGTAGCTGGGCGGCTGTGAGGCGCTGTACGGCAATCGGCATCCTGCTGCCGGACTCGGCGTTACGCGCCAGTACAAATACCGTATCGGCGGGATTGGCCTGCGCCCCTTCGGGCAAGGAAACGCGTACCGTAACGCCCGCGCCGGCAACACTGACTGCTGCAGTAGCTACAGACGCGGGAACGTCGCCGCCGCCCGCTTCAGCCAATTGTTCCCGGGCCCTGGCGATCACGCCGGCTATCATCTGCGCACTCTCCGAACCGGGAGTCTCCATCGCCATCAGGCGCTGCCAGTAGTCAATTGCGGCGCGAAACTGGCCCTGCTCGAAAGAGGCCATCCCCAACAGCCCCAGGGCCGTGCGTTGATGGGGGTTGGCGGCCAGGGCTTGCTCTGCGCGCAAGCGAGCGCGGGGACTGAGTTGCCGGTCCGCCGCCAGGTATTCAGCCTGCGCCGCATAGGCGAGGGACTGGGCATCACCGGGGGAGGCTTCTACCAGTAGGCCATAGGCCCTGGAAGCACTGGCATACTCCTGCTGCCCCATATAATGACGGGCCAGTAGCGCCACGTAATGCAGGTTTTCCGGACGCTGCGAGGAGCGAGCTTCGATTTCCCTCATCAGGCTTTCAGCCTCTGCCGGCGTCGCCTGCTCACCCAGCCCCTCCATCTGCCGCGCTATCAGGACATCGGGTGCAGCACCCAGCTGGTAGTAAATTACTCCAGAAAACAACGCCACAAGCGGCATGAGTATCCACACGGGAAATGACTGGCGCACAGTTTGAGTGTTGTCTGTGTCAGGCCGCTCGTCCTCGAGTAAGCGCAGCCGGGCATCTTCCTTAAGCGCCTCGTCGCCCGTCTCCGCCAGCTCTGCCTGGCGCAGCCGGTACCACTCCAGATTGGCCCTGGCCAGGTCCTCCTCACTACTGCCGGCGCGATGCCGTGGGAACAGGTAAAAAAGGCCACTCAGCAAAACCAGGCCGCCACAGGCCAGCAGAAAGGTCGTCAAGATTTGTGCTCCGAATCCTGCAATAGTTCATCCAGGTGGGCCTGCTCTGCCGCGCTCAGCGATTCACTGCTTGCACCCGCATCACCGGGCCTGGAGCGCAGGGTCAGGCGCAGCACCACAATGCCAGCCAGCAACAGCAATACAGGAGAGAGCCACAGTATGGCCGTAGCGCCGCCGAAACGCGGCCGGTAGCGCACGAATTCACCGTAGCGGGCAACCATGTGATCCAGGATTTCGTCGTCTGAAGCGCCCTCCTCCAACTGTTGGTAAAGCAACTTGCGCAGGTCCTGGGATATGGGTGCGTTAGAGTCAGCAATATTCTGGTTCTGGCATTTGGGGCAACGCAGTTCGGCGCTCAAATGCTGGTAACGGGACTCCAGGGCGTCATCACTGAATTCATAAGTCTCTATAACCGCCCATGATTTTGCGCAGCATAGTAGACACAGCATAAACAATAATCTTGGCAGCATAGTCATGGCGCAGCCTGGTCAGCCGTAAGCTGCCTGTAGCGTGGTTCCAGAATGGTCTGCCACACCCTTTCATCGACCACGCCTACGTGCCGGTATCGAATAACGCCACCTGCATCCACCAGGTAAGTCTCCGGTGCGCCATACACCCCCAGATCCAGGCCCAGGGTTCCCTCGCGGTCGGCAATCGTGAGCTGGTAGGGATCACCCAGCTGCGCCAGCCATGCCAGCGCGTCGGCGTCATCATCTTTGTAGTTAAGACCGTAAATGGGTACGCCCCGATCTGCCAGCACCTGCAAATAGGGGTGCTCCACCCGACAGGACACACACCAGGTGGCCCAGACGTTTAACAGGCTGGGCCGGCCGGTAACGTCGCTGCGGCTCAGCAAGGTATCCCCGCCCAATCGCGGCAGTGTGAATTCCGGCAGGGGCTGGTCAATCAGGGCCGAGGGCATCTCATTGGGATCGAGCTCGAGGCCCCTGAACAGAAAAATAGCCAGCACCGCAAACAGGAACAGCGGGGTAAACAGCTTGAGCCTAGACCCCATGTGCCAATTCCTTGTCTGTTTCGCGGGCGCTACTGCGCACGCGGCGGTAGCGTTTATCCATGGCTGCGGTAAAAGCACCCACGGCCATCAGGATCGCGCCCAACCACATCCAGCGCACGAAGGGCTTGTAGTGCAGGCGCATGGCCCAGGCACCACTGTTGCCAATGGGCTCACCCATCGCCACGTAGAGGTCGCGCAGCAGACCGGGGTCAATCGCCGCTTCCGTCATTACCGAGCCGGAGGCCAGATACCGACGCTTCTGGGGCGCCAACCTGGCGACGGTCACGCCATCCCGGGTAATCTCAAAGCGCGCCTCATCGGCGAGAAAATTGGGCCCGCGAACCTGGGCGATCTCCACGAAGCGAAACTCATAGCCGGCCACCGTCTCGCTCTGGCCTGGAATCATTTTCAGGTCGCGCTCCACGGAGTACTGGCTGGTGACGACGATGCCTACAACGCAGGCAGCAAAGCCGACGTGGGCAATCAACATCCCCCAGTAACTGGCCGTCAGGCGACGCAGGCCACGACCACCACCAGAAGCCCCGCGCACCCTGAACCAGAAATCGCGGCACAGGCCAAGCACCAGCCAGGCCGCCAATAACACGGCGAGTGCCACCCATACATTGTAGGACTCACCCAGCAACGGCAAGGTGATAGCACACAACACGGCCGCCACTGCAGGCAGGCCCGCCTCTGAACGCCAACGGCTGGCGTTATCGCGCTTCCAGCGTGACACTGGACCCAGCCCCATAAAGGGCACCAGCAGGGCCATGAGCGGAACGAAGACGGCATTGAAATAGGGAGGACCGACTGACACTTTACCCTGCCCAAGAGCATCCATTATCAGCGGAAACAAGGTACCGAAGAGCACCGTCAGCGCGGCCACCAGAAACACCACGTTGTTACATAGCAGCAAGCTCTCCCGGGAAACCCAGGAAAAGCCCACGCGGCTACTCACCGCCGGGGCACGCACAGCGTAGAGTACCAGGGAGCCGCCGACCACTATAGCCAGGAACACCAGAATAAACAGACCCCGGGCCGGATCATTGGCGAAGGCGTGTACCGATGTCAGTACACCGGAACGCACAATGAAAGTACCCAGCAGGCTCAGTGAAAAAGCGAAGATCGCCAGCAATACTGTCCAGCTCTTGAATAAGCCGCGCTTTTCTGTCGCCGCCAGGGAGTGCAACAGCGCGGTACCCGCCAGCCAGGGCATGAATGAAGCATTCTCCACCGGATCCCAGAACCACCAGCCGCCCCAACCCAACTCGTAGTAAGCCCACCAACTGCCAAGCATGATACCCAGGCTGAGAAAGGCCCATGCGATATTCGTCCAGGGCCGGGACCAACGCGCCCAGGAGGCGTCCAGTCTGCCGCCCAACAGGGCGGCAATTGCAAAGGAGAACGCCACCGAAAAGCCGACGTATCCCATGTATAAAAGAGGCGGGTGAATTATAAGGCCGGGGTCCTGCAGCAGCGGATTGAGATCAGCGCCATCGGCCGGGGCACCGGGCAACAAACGCTCAAAGGGATTGGAGGTGAACAGGGAAAACGCCAGGAATCCCACGCCAATGGCACCCATGACGGAGAGCACGCGTGACAATACCAGCAGGGGCAGCTGGGAACTGCACACGGCGACGGCGGCTGTCCACAGGCAGAGGATCAACGACCACAG
>CBDTVJ010000174.1:0-7847 GCA_965363655.1 uncultured Halieaceae bacterium
CACTGAAGAAGGGCGCGAGCAAGGCGATGGCAGCCACGGGCGAGCTGGACTGAAAAGAGGACAGATCTATTTTCTCTGCGCAGTATTTTTGGGTAAGCTGGCGCTTCCGTTGAGATGCAGGGCATAGGCCGAAAAATGCTAACCATCCCCCGGCTTTGCCGGGGGATGGTTACTCGGCACTGTCTGTCTGTTGCAGCGGCTTTCGGCGTCGCTGCGTGAATTCCGGATAGGAATCTCCGCAAGAAGCGGCTGAAATTCACGCAGGAACGCCTGCACCGAAACGAAGTTTCGGATTCAGGTTGTATTTGCAAAAGAGTCTCAATAATTGGGCGCGCGAAGTATAACGACTCGGACAGCAAATTCACCTGCTTCAATCCTCACGCAATTCCAACCTACGCTCGATACGACCGATACGATCTTGGAGCCGATCGATTGTCGCTTGTTGTCGAGCGATATCTTCCGCCGTACCCGCTTCGTCACGGCGAATTCCGGCAATCGCCGATTCCAACCGGTTGATCCGGTGTTTTACGTCGCCGAACTCAGTGTGCATCTCGGTTTGCATTTCCGCAATCTGATTCCGGAGTGCTCGGAATTGCTCAAGGATCAGGTGTTCGATGTTGTCGGTCATAACGATGATTCCTAACCAAGCAGTCGAGGCACAGTATAGTACCTGTCAGGGAAAAAATGGGGTCAGACACGATACTTGGTATCATCTTTGATTCCTCCACCGGTTTCAGACTGCCGAACGGCTCGACCCGCTCTCCTGACACTACTGCGCCTGACAGCAATCGACGCACGCGGTAAAGAGCGTTTTCTCCCCATGATGACAACCTCGTCGCCTTCCTCGAGCCCGTGCACGATCTCAGGGAGCTTGGATTGAAGCTCATCAAGGCTAACTTGGATAGGTGTCGACATAGTCACTTTTCCCACATTTTGGTTTCGAGTAGATCGGACACTCCCCGGACGTTAGGGCGAAGTTTGTTTTCTCTGTTTAGCGGCAGTTCGAAAAAACAGTGTTGTTTCGAAGAACAGTGGTCCGGCTTCCGCACCGGCACACAATACAGGTGCCCGCCCTACGGCTCGTACTCACCGGCCTCACCGGCCAGTGCCATCGCCAGATTCTTCGGGGAATGAAACTGTTCCCAGTCCCACTCACGGGCGAAACGAAGCAGGCGGGCGTTGAGCTGATCGAGGCTGTCTTTCTGCATGACTCAGTTCCAGCTTTCAAGATCGGTCCGGAACACCCTCACCCGCTGCAGGATTTGCTCGCGTTTCATATTGAAGCCGACCATGCCTGCGGTAATCGCGATACCCAGGCCCATCAGTATCAAGGCCCGGCCCAGTTGTTGATCGGGGTAGAACTGGGTGAGTTGCCCGAGTACCGTTAGTACCAGGAAGGCGACGCTTGCATACAGAAAAATGCGTATGCGAAGCCCGATAGCCACTACGGTGCCGATTATTCCAATACCCAAGGCGAGTGCGAAAATTCCGAGGCCGGGGTGAATGAACATATCGGCTCCGGCGCTTGCGTAAATCACGCTAAGCGCACCCAGCCGGGTGCCGTTCAGCACATTCTGACGAAGCTCACGACGGTGCATTTGCAACAGAATCAGCACGCTGACCGCAGCAGGTATGGCATAGAGCTGAAGCAATCCGAATTGTTTCGCCCATAGCGGTGCCCACAAATATACTCCGGCGTTTACCGCGAGCACGCCGAGGTAAAGCGGAATAGGTCTTTTACTCAGGCCGCGCATCATCATGTAAAGGCCGGCGCTTGCGATCAGCGCAATTGCCGCATGGCCCGATCCAGCATGTAGCGGTACCGTCGGCAGGGCGAGCAGGGGCAGGATCAGTGCGATATTGAACAAGGGCTTGAAGCCGGTCAACCGATGCGCGATAAAGGTGGCGTAGGCCGCACCAATCAGCGCTGCTGTATCTGTTGCAGTGGCTGGCGCCAAGCCCAGCCAAACCATGCGCAGATACATGGCAAAGGCCCCGATCAGCGCCGCCAGCCCGTAAATCCGACGCTCTTGATTTGATGACTCGGACAAATTCCTGATCATAGGCAGAATAAGCAAGACCAGGGCGGCGGCAACCGCAACAATGTCAGTCATACCGAACAGCCAAGGTACTTGTCCTCTGGCCTCCAGACTGAGAAACACCACCATGCCGTGCATGACGAGTTGCGCAATGCCGGCAACCACCGCGATGGGGGCCAGTGCCTTGATCACGCTATTGGCCTTGCTGATCAGGCTGGACTTCGTCTCATCTGATAGCTTGTCATTCAAGCGCTTGTGCAGATGCACCAGCAGCAGGAATACGCACGCAGTTTGAAGTGCGTACCAAGGGAGCAACCTGACGATCTGCTGTTCCGGCACCCATATCAGCCACACTGCCAGCGAGCTGAGGTATGCCACTATCACTCCCGTCACAATCCACAATTCGTTCTCGTGATTGCGCAGCATCACGAACGCGTATGCAGATGCGGCTGCGAGCCATAGCCAGTACATTTGGTGAAAAAGGATTCCGGCGATCACCCCGATGCACACACAAATCAAGCCAAGCCACGGCCAGATTCCTGAGCTCACCGCCCATTGAGGGAAGCTTGCGTTAAACCGGGGCAAAACCAGATTACCAATGACCCAAAAGGCGAAACCGGAGAAGACTGCCAGTGCAGGGTCCAGCGAATAGTTGACCACTACGATTACGAGCGCGCCGAGCAACAAGGGCACAGCGATTCCACGAATCAGCGCGGCACCGGACACTGCGCAGGCAAGCGGAAACACTGCGAGGGTCAAAACCCCGATCGCTGCAGCGACATGGCCGTGATCACTGGTGCCCTCGAATCGGGCAAGAACCGTACTGACCAAGGCCATGGCATAGGTGATTGCAGCGAACAAGTACAGGGGCCGGACATGGATGTTTTCATCCTGTCCGCACGCATGTAAATAGCGTCCGAGTGAAGCAAGGGCGAAGGCAAGGATCGCGAGAGTAAGCGCGAATTCACCGGGCAAGCGCGGTAGTACCCAAGCCTCCACAAACGCGAATGCGGACAGAGCTAGAATTCCCACACCGGCATAGGCCGCCCAACGCCAGTGCAATATGCTGTTTGAAAGAAGGATCGAGGCGCCGGAAATGAGCAGGACAAGTGCCGAGAGATAGTGCTGCTCGGTGTAACCGAATTCGATGGCCGAGTACATCTGCTGAACCACGGCGGTCAACGCAAGGACAATAGACGATACCCTCAATGGTTTGCGGTAAAGTGATTGATGAAACCCGTCGGCATTCCCGAGTCGGCTGATCAATATCGAGCAGGCCAAAAACGTGATGGATAACAGCGTGAGTGTCATCCCGAACGCCGGGCTGGCAACCAGATTCGGCCCTACCCAACCCCCGGAAATAGCACGAATGGAAACAGCCAGTGTGCCAACGCTGAGTGTGCTCAGCGCCAGGTAACTGTGTAGCGGCCAGCGGTAATGTCTACCGACGATGACGAAATAAGCCCCTGCCGGTGCAAGAGGCAGCAGTAACTCAAGCTCCGGGTAATCACCGAAAAGCAGTAGTCCCAGCGCCCACAAAACCACAGTCAAGGTGGTCAGGACTACCAGCATCAGCGTACCGATATGGATACCCCACTCCAGCCGGGGCCAGTCTGATTGCTGGGCGAATCCCAGTGCATTCACCCATCGACTTGCCCCCGGCCGCGACGCGACCAAAAGTGCGAGTCGCCACACCAAGATCAGATAGATTGATGCAATGGTGCAGGCAGCAGCCAAGGTTTCGGGCAGGGACATGCCAAGCACTGCGCACAGACCCAGAAACACTGCGAGCGGGGTTGCAAGGTACAAACGGAAATAGCCGATGACCACCATAGTCGCCAGGGTTCCGGCCAAGGCAGCCCAGGGCCAGCTTCCACCGATATCCCAGTCGAAGAGTCTCGTCCCGATCACGACCAATCCGAACAGCCACAGCACCGCCATTGTTTGTCTTGCTGGAGTGCGAACCACGTCCATCGCGTCCAACCACAATGGTGCCACGAACTTGCCCAATACCATGAAGGGAGGCTGATCTTCGGCGAGTAGGTCGCTCTGTTCGCGCCTGAGCGCAAGTAAGTCTTTCGGCATGCGCTCCAACCACCAGAGCAGCATCCATACTGCGATCACCAGAATCATCTGGGTCAGTCCGCTGGACGGAGCGGGAAAATAGCTGTGTTTTAAGACCGCTCCGGCGACGGCTGCACACAGAACTGCGGTATAAACCACCGGTTGCAAGCGTAACGAGATCGCGACCCACGCCAGCACCGCCGCGCTGAGGCCCAATGTGAATATCAAGGAAGGGCTAGGCAATGCCCCGGCTGCGACGAATGCAGCGGGAACGGTCACTGCGAGCAAAAGGTTCAGCAAGCCGCTGTTGGCCAGGGCCTGGGCCATGGGCTGGCTCACGCTTGCCCGTCTACCCAGCGCGAATACGCCCCAAACCAGCGCAAGCAAGATCAGTCCCAGGGCAAATTGGGTTTCCCAGGTCAATCCCGGCAGTCTCGGTGCATAGGCAACACCCAGTGCGGCGAGTGCGGTGAGTGTATAGGGGCTTGTTGCGGTGTGGGATATGCGCGCCGCCAGCACATCGCTCGGGACGTCCTCTTCTGCGAGCAGTTGCTTGGCCACGTCCAGTCCACTCCAGACCAGGCCGCTTGCAATCAACAGCAAGCCTAGCGCGGTCCAGCCCGGCTGCGTGTTGAACAGCGTCCAAGCGGTCAAACCTGCGAGCAGGGTGGCGAATACGCTGAGGCAGATCATTGCAATAGTCTTCGAACGGTCTTGAAATCGGCGTATCAGGAAAAGCAGGCCGATCAGACCAGGTGCAGCGGCCATCAGCCAATATTCATGCGGCACATTGGCCAGTATGGTCAGACCGTAGAGCCCACCCAAACACGCAAGCATCGGGTATAGGGGGGGCAGGGTCAGATATTTGAAGGTAACCAATGCGTAAATGCCCACGCCAAGCGCCAGGGTGAGAAGGCGCGCTATCGGTTCTTCGATGCACAAAGCCAGCGCCAGCGCAGAAAGTCCGTAAATGGCGAAAGTGAATCGGCTGAGATGAGGCTGGGCGTCATGCCATTGCTTGAGCGCCGAATCCATATAAAACAGCACGCCGCAAAGCGCCATCAGGAAGGGGCCGTAATAACCGCGCGGCAGCGAAGCAGGAAAGACCGCGGTCAAGTGTACGAACGACACCAGCGCGGCGAATATCAGCAGTCCGCCTGCAGAAACGGCCAGCATATTGCGGTCCACGAATATGGCCTTGCCCCATTCACGCACATACTTGATCAGACCGTAGGCGGTAATGCCAAGAATCAGCGCATGCAGGCCCGCCAACAACGGCCAGCTTGGAGTGTATACGATCAAAGGCGCGGCCAGTTGCAAGGACGCCAGGGCCATAAAGGTGCGCGGGTGGCCCCCCTGCAAGGCGCGGTCGAGCACCCCGCCTGCAAGATTCGCTGCATAGTAGAAGGCCGGAATTACCAGCGCCGCCAACGCAATCGACAACAGCAATAGCGGCACTGAAGGCAGTGCCACGCCGATCAGGCGCGTAGCCGCGGTGATCGTGAGTGGCACCAGCAACATGGCAATGCCGAGCAGCATGGTGCTGGACATGGTGAGCTCGGGCCGCTTTGCGCGAATCTGATAACCAGCGCCAAACAGGAAGCCGGTGTATACAAGAAGACTGGCGAAAATCGTGAGCGCGTTGATAAATCCACTGGTATAGGAAACGAGGAAAATCGTGCCGGCGATAAAGCAGAAACCGCCGATGAACCAACCAATATTCTGAACCAAAAACGGTGCGGCTAGCTTGCCCCAGCCCGACATGGCGTGCATGAGTTTTTCGAGTGCAGAGGGCTCGGCGGGCTGCCATGCAAAGTTGTCGTCTGCATCTGCTGATTGGCTGGGTATCGGGCTGGGTCCGGTAAACTGTTGTTCGGTCACCATCGGAGCTGGTTTGGCCGGTGCCGAGGCTTGTGTCAGTGGCGGTGGCTCGATTTCCTGCCTGATTTGAATGGGGGGCGGTGGTGGTGTTTCGAAATACGGTGCAGCTTCAGTGGCGGGCGGCTCTGTAGAAGTCTGTGATTCCCTGACCCAAGGCGCGGTTCCCGGCGGCTCATCCTGGCGTGAGACCAGTAGTTTCCAGGCGGCCTCGAGTCGCTGGTCCCATTCATAGTCGCTCGCATGCGCGAGCAAGCCACGAAGATGCAGGTCCCAAAGCTCGTCAAGATCCAAGCAGAGCTTGTCGTAGCGGTCTTGTTCCAATGTGCCGTCTTCCAGTTGACGACTGAATTGCAGACGCAGAAGGACCAGGTTGTCCATGTCTCTGATGGAAAGATCAGCACCCGATCGCGCCGACTGTTTCGCATGCTGAACCAGGGTAATACCGCGTTCTTCGCGCAACTTGTTGAGTTTGCTTCTTGTAACCAGCCAAGCGATAAGCAGCACTATCGGCGATAGTAGCCATACCCCCGCCAGTACGATGATGCCTTCCACTTCTTGTTGCCCCCTGCCCCCCCGAGTCCACACCAACCGGATCAAGGGAGGCGGCTATCCCGCATGATGTATTTCGGCGTTCAGCGCCTATTCTTTGTTCAACTTCGCTTTGAGGTTGGCGAGTTCTTCCTCGACCGCTGTGTTGACTTCCATTTTCATGAACTCGCGTTCGGCCTCGCTGTAATTGTGGTTCAGGTCTTCGGCTGCGGCCAGCCGGTTTTCCATACTCTGCACGCTGTCTTCCATCCGCCCGAAAGATTCATCAAGCTCCAGACCAACCCGCGCGTTGGCGAGAGTTTTATCCATGTGATGACGAGCCTGGTTGGCGCGTTGGCGGGCGACGAGGCTGCCTTTCTTGAGCTTGGCTTCTTCCAGCTTAGCTTCAAGCCTGCCCAACTGCGTTTTCAGATGCATGCTGGTATTCTTTGCAGAAGTCCATGAGGCTTCGAGCGATTCGGCGATGTTGTCATGCTCATGTTTGCTCGCCAATGCTTGGCGTGCAAGTGCTTCGTTGCCTCCAGCCATCGCGGTTTCCGCCCGCTTCAACCATCCGGCGGACTGTTGTTGATGGTTTTCCAGCTCTTTCCCAAGCTGCTTTTCACTTGCTATAGCATCGATCACACTCTCCTTGGCGTGACTGATGTTGTCCTCCATCTCGCGAATGATCTGTTTGACCATGCGCTCCGGATCCTCAACCTTGTCGATAAGGTCGTTGAGGTTGGCGGTGATCACATCGTTGATGCGTTTGAACATGCTAGCCATCTTCTTCTCTCCTGATGTTCCGGCCCGGCGCCGATTTTGTTAGGTGATGAACAATAGTATTAAGCATCGATCAATAAATACAACAACAAAATTGGCGATTTGGTCGCACTACAACTGCGCCTTAACTGCACAGCGCACACAACGGATAATTGCCATGGATCGGCCGATGAGCTTGCCGACAAAACACCGCTCAGCGGGCTTCTCCGCCTCATGCCCCATGATGAGTATCTTCGGTTAGGCCGATCAGTGGCGGAACGACGAGATGCCTACCGATGTCTGTTCACAGAGCACGGCGGGGCGCGGGGTCAGGCGGGGCGCGGGGTCAAGGCGGGGCGCGGGGTCAGGTCTTCCCTTTTGACTTTTCTGAGCTACGAGCGGGGCGCGGGGTCAGGTCTTCCCTTTCGGGGCGCGTTCGGGGCGCGGGGTCACGTGGCGCGGGGTCAGGTCTTCCCTTTTGACTTTTCTGAGCTACGAGGGTCACGGGGTCATCCCTTTTGACTTTTCTGAGCTATTCTTGAGTACATGGCCAGACCCCTTCGCCTCGAATTT
>CBDTVJ010000175.1:0-7797 GCA_965363655.1 uncultured Halieaceae bacterium
CAAATGCTCCGCACGGTCACGCAACTCATCATCAAGTTGTTCGGGGATGCGTGCCTGAAGTACCCGGTCCTTGGTCTGGCGTCTCTTACGTCTGGTTCTGTCCGACATGGTATTTTCTCCGACTCACGTGCTGCTCATTGCAGCGACATTGTCTATCAATATCAGTTAGTGTAATTGTATTGTAATACAAATGTCAATATATGTATTACATCTAGCGTGGTTGCTTACATAATCACGAGCAACTTCTCCCACAAGCCGTCCACTCCGTATAAGGCCCGGCCAAATCTGGCGTACTTCGGATAGCGGGGGTGGCTGGGGGAAGGCGTTAGTGATCGGCCTTTTAGGGAATTTGGAAAAATTTAGCGAGCAGATATCTAGCGTTGTTCTCAGTCAAAGGGGGAGTGTGCCCCCCCCCCAGAGGAAAAAACACCAATTACACTCGACGCACCTGACGCACTCGACGCCAATGTATGTTCCGCAAGGCCTTGAAAGACATGACTTGGCGTCGAGTGCGTCGGGTTGATTGGTGGTTTGCTGGAAGAGGTGAGGTGGTGGTCGACTGGATCTATGTTGAATGGGCGGTGGGTCGGTTTGGGATTCGGTTGGGGTAAGTGGAAGACTTCCATACGTTTTTTCGGGCAGAACTTCCGAACCGGGCCCGAACCGTTTCCATGCCCAAGTCGCTGTTTCTAGTGACGAAATACTTATCCGCTATACACAGGTAATCGGGTTTTCCGGATCGCTAGGCTTAAACTTGTCAAAACTGTTATTTATGCTTCGCTTGACCTGACGCAATAGCTTTCAGAAACACCGGGCTCACAATAAGCAGTGTGCTCTTTATGTGCACAGACTTCTCTGCTTTGGGAGATACGCCATGACAAATTCAATATCCAGCGAACCCCCCGTGATCCGCATTACTGACCAATTCAGTGACGCCATTAATCAACTTGAGATAGCGATAAGGGAGCGCGCCTATCAGTTGTACCTTGATCGTCATCCTGACCGGGGGGATTCCATGGCCGATTGGCTCGACGCCAAGGCGGAACTGGCCACACCGGTGCAGCTTGTGGTCAATGAGCAGAAGAACAACATTGTCGTTGAATGTGTACTGAAAGATTTTTCACCCGAGGAAATCGAGATAGAAGTAGCCGGCGATGTGCTAAAGGTATTGGGCTCGCATAGTGAAACCACCCGTAGTGCACAAGACGACGCCAGCGAGTCAAGCACCAGTACGTTCAGCTTCTTCCAGTCAGCGCACCTTCCTGCCGCGGTGGATGTGGATAATAGCCACGCTAAATTGTTCAAGAATGGCAAGCTGAAAATCACTCTGCCAAAAAAGCCTGTGGAAAAATCGTAAGGGCTGAGCTGAAATCGGAGCATGCATGGTCGACGATAAAGATAAGGATTTGCCCCGGGGAGTAAAACTCCTGCATGACCCGGTGCACAACAAGGGCACCGCCTTTACTGATGCGGAGCGTGACTTGTTGGGCCTGCGCGGCCTACTGCCGCCTCGGGTTTGTTCTCTCGCCGACCAGGAAATGCGCGTTATCGGCAATACATGCTCTACAAGGCCTTAGTGTGACTGGGCTGGCGTCGAGTGCGTCGGGTTGTTTGGTGATTTCTAGTACTGTTGTAGTCTGAAGGCCTCGCTGAGTACAGGCACGCCAGCCAGCCCTATGACCCGACCCATGCCCGGCCCAGGATTTGCCGAGAGGTGTACAGTCTGGGCCAGAGGTGACGGACTCGGTACTGAGCCGGGAGTCACTGCACATGCCGCAGTCCATAACCTATTCTTGGTAGACATCTTGTACGTGCTCAACATTATCGGGATCTCAGGATGAGTGCGTTCAATGAGTGGAGCAGGGCGGTAGCCTGAAGCTGGGTAACGGATTTGTCAGAGCGCGAGTCTTTAACTTGTCAAAACCATGCGGGCAGCTACGTAATTAATTTCCATCCGCTGTCGGGGTCATTTCCATCAGAGTCTCTCCCGCGACATTGTGCAGCGTGATGCCAATTTGGTGCAGGGGCAACCCGTAGCTGCTGAAGTCGATGTATTCGTAGGCGGAGCCATCGCTGTATTCCCTGCTAAACAGATCTTGTGCGGATTTTCGATCAAAGATCCGGAGGTGAACTGCGCTGTCCGGGCTGTCAAATTCTATAAAGGCACGACCGGCGGTGTCGACTGGCAAGGCTTTGCCGCTGATGGGATCTGCTTTTGGCGTAGATGCTACAGGCGCAGGGCTGCCGCCGCCCATCATCGCCTGCATCTGTGCGATGCTCGCCTGCATTTGTGCTGACTGCTCCGGGGTCATGCCAGGTATATTGCCAAACTGGGCCTGTTGTTCTGGCGTTAAACCGGGAGCGGTACCAGTGGCGCGCTGTTCCGCGGCAGCGGCTTGCTGCATTTGTTGTCCCTGCTGCTGTGCTGCGGCCATGAGGACACTCAGGTCCCCTTTACTTACCAGCAGTTCCTGTTGTTCCCGCTTTGACAGGGCCGCATATTCCTCGGTAGACAGGCCAACAGAGGCCGCCATCTGGGCGTTCATGTCATTGCTCGCCTGCTGTCGGCGCGCCTTGTTACGCTTACTGCGACCCTGCCGGGCAATAGCAGAGCGATGCTTGTCGATCGCTTCGGTGTAGGTGGGCAGGGTCTGAGTTACCCGGTCTAACCGCAGGGCCCACTTGCGCTCTACCCAGCCCTTGCCGACCACCAACGGAGTGCCGTCGAGGTTAATCAGGTTATGGGGCTCGGTACCTGGGGCGCCCTGCAGGTGCTGTCGGTTCTCGTCGCCGCTGTTCATGGACGCAGCCAAATAGCGTTGGTCCAGTGGCAGTTTGCGAGACACGCGTGGAATGCCCGTGTTCAGGGGGATCCAGCTAACCGCGTTCTGACTCCAGCGACGTGTGCCTGGTGGTATTTCAGTCTGAGTAACTTGTACTTGGCTTAGTAGCACCAGCTCGTCATTCTCCAGATAAAAGTCGAACCACTTGTCCAGTCCGTGGTCATCGATGTGTTGCTCCAAAGGGTACTCTACCTCTAACTTGCCACTGGCGTTGATACGGCGCAGCCAGTGCCCGGCCCGTTCGCCCGGGCCACCCTTGCGTTGGTACAGCACGTCGAAGCCACCGGTGCTACGAGAGTGTGCAGCCAGTCGCACCAGCGATTCGGGTTTGGCGTTTTTTTGGAACGCGAAGAAACGCTGTAAGTCCTGGGCTTGCATGTTCTCGAACTCGCTCAGATCCTGGCCGCGGGTCAGGCTGTGCAGTGTTTCCCCGCCTTTTGCATCGATGTGAACTAGCTGTTCTTCCTGTGATAATAGCGCGCCATAGCGGGTTTCGACGATTCTGTGTAGCAGACCACTGCCGTCATCGCCGATCCAGCTGTCGTGGTAGTGGGTGGCATATCCGTCCTTACGCTGCAGAAATTCCCAGCGTTTTTTACCGTCGGGATACAAGCTGAGAAAAACTCCCACAGGATCTTGCGTATCCCGTTGCATGGCGCTGGAGCCGCGCAGAGAAAGTAATGCATCACCTGCGGGGGTGAAGCGAAACTGCTGCAGCTCCATCCCCTCTTTGAGTGCCAGTCCGCGGGTGGCCGCTAACCTCCCAAAATCCACGGTCTTTATCTTTTTGTTGTTGCGCCAGGTTTGCATTTCGCCATTTATCATTAGAATAACATCACCGTTGGCGAGCAGGCCCGCATCGGTTAACGGGTTACTACACACGTTGCTGGCTTCGAGCTGTGCGGGCGAGGCACTGCCGTCGGTCTGATAGCGCACGCTGTAATAGGCGCGGGAGCAGGATCGGGAAAAGTTTCTATCGCCGCGGTCCGCCCAGGTGCCAAACAGCACAGTGGCGACTCCGCCGCTTGATCGGGTGGCTTTTATCTCTACACGGGAATTCCCGTTCAATCCGTGGGTGATGCTGGCGGCAACCTGTCCGGCAGATAGGAGAAGGAATGCCGTGGCGATGGTGGTTGTTGCGATTACAGCCTGCGCTTTGGCTCGGTAACAACGCACACGCAATCTTAAGAAGAATGAAATACACATATTATTTGATCCGCCCTTCCTTGTAGCATGTCATCATGGGTTCGTGACAGGTGGTAGCGCATTGGGAGAGCTGCATGATGGCATTAATATCGGCGCTCTTGCCAATCGCTGGTGCCTGTTGCAGCGCCTTCGACTGTTGCAGGAAGAGCGCTATTCCCTCGCAGCTGCAATCACAGTTTGCGCTGAGTTTACGCTCGGCCTCCCGTCGTGCCGCTTTCTTTTTCGCTTTGCGAGCATCATCGGCCTGCATCGCGCAAACCATGTACTCGCGCTGGCATGTATTGCTGCAGCGTGTGACAGCGGCCAGTTCGGCCATGCTCATCTCGATACCACTGTTGTGGCGCGCTTTTAACTCGCGTGCGGCCTGCTCTGATTGTTCTCTCTCGTCGCAGCTGCAACTACAGTTGGGCAGCGTCTTTCTGCCGCCAACACTGCCATTCCCGGTGCCGGAGGTAATGCTTCCCGGGCCCGGTACGAAACTCGGATCATCGCTATCGGGAAGTTCACTGCCGACACCAAACGTCATTGCCTCCTGCCATGAATCAGGCATGGTATTGATGTAGCGCTGGGTGCCGCGCGTGAGAATATCCGTGGCGGCAGTTTCCGGGAACTGTCGCCAACCGAAGGCGATATGGTGTTCGCCTGTCACGGTATCGACCACTGGGCAGCCAGCCGGACTGCCACATTCCGCAGTGGTATCGGAGCCAGCCCGGCACAGGGAGGCGTTCAAGCGAATGTGCAGCGCATCTTCATCGGATTGCACCACCTCGCCAATGACGGTATTGGGGCCACTTTTGCAAACAGCGGATGACACAATGTCGCGGCCGAGGTCGGCTGAATTCGACGAGGCTGCGATCATGCCCCTTACCGGGCCTGTCATACCATATCGCAAGTTTCGAAACGTCATTGTGTAAGTTGTCACTGGTGTGCCCGTCGATTCCCGTTTCGGTTCGAATAATGACAGACCCAGCAAACCGGTGGCAGGCAACGGCGGGTTGGTTTGCAGGCCGTACAGCTGTGTGGGCCCGACCCTTTGCACGGGGTTGATGGCTGCACCCTTGCGCGGGACATTGAGCTGCTGTACTGGTTGCGCCGGTACACCTTTAACAACGCCACTGGAGACTCCGACCTTGAAGGTCAGATTTTTTAGGGTCTTGGTTTTCCACGGATCGACGGCCACGTTTGACAGTACATAAATGC
Source organism: uncultured Halieaceae bacterium (assembly GCA_965363655.1). Classification (GTDB taxonomy): domain Bacteria; phylum Pseudomonadota; class Gammaproteobacteria; order Pseudomonadales; family Halieaceae; genus Marimicrobium. The sequence continues at coordinate 5,250 of CBDTVJ010000175.1, forward strand.
GCTCTACCACTGCGCTGCCCTGTGGATCGATATCCTCCGATGGCCAGGTTCGGGCATAGAGCCCCTGGGCGGGACCATGTTGCACGAAGGCCTTGTACGTACAAGGTGGCCACTTTTGCTTCTCGGCCTTGCGCTTGCGAAAACAATTTTCCTCCTTGTCACCGTGCTTCCAGGCCCAGCCCAAATGAATTGCATCCATGTGCTTTAGGTTGGTATGCAATACCTCGATTTTGCTGATAAAAGGCCCCTGAAAACCGACGTAACGCACGCGTAGGCAGCGTGCCGCGACGGCTGAAACCGTAAGCGTCACATGATCGATTTTCTTTCCCGGTGTCAGTTCCAGCTCTTTGCAAGCCCCCAGAGTTTTGGTCAGCCAGGCGCGGCTGGCCGCTTGTTCATCGCCGAAACGGCGCCAGTCAAAGCCCTTGTAGCGCGCACCACCGTAGGAAGCAAACTCGGCGATGAAGGCGGGAAAGACTTCATACAGTCCCGGGGTGTCGCTGGCGGTGTTTTGGTCCCCGGTGGTGCGGGTGGCGCTCAGTGCCGGCCAGGTCTGTAACCCCTTGTCCAGCCAGCGGTAGGCGGCTTCGTGATCAGGTTTTGTTGGCAGTGATTCAGAGGTGAAATGCGGAATGATCTGCAGGCCGCCGAAGCGTTCGATCAGGAAATGCCAGAAGGAGCTGGTGGCATAACCCTGATGTATTTCCAGTGTGCTCTTCTGTTTTTCAGGAACCATGGTGAAATTGAATAGGGGCAGTTGGTAGCTGCGCGACCCGCTGGCACTGTTACTGATCGCCACCCCACCGCTGAAGTTGCTCCACTTGCGGTTCGCCAGATAGGCTGCGGCTCCATCTGGTATGCCCTCAGAGATTTCAAAGGCATAGGCTACGCAGTCGTCAAACAGTTTGTCGCCGTAGTTGAGTGCGTGCATGAATTCGTGGCTGATTGACCAGTACTGGACTTTGGGCAGCTGGCTGCGCGTGAGATCGTGGTTGAGGGATATCCAGGGAAGCGCAATTGAGCCTGGGCACGCTTGGCCGTAGGCCCCTCTGGCATCGGCGTACTCATGTCGGGAGATGCTGTCCGCAAAGGGAAAAATGTAGAGGCGATAGTATTGTGTCTGGCCGGGTTCTCCATATACCGGGAGCTCAGGCGGGCGGTGCCCGGCGCGTTTGAAATAGGCAAGAATTTCATTGCCCCAACCGGCTGCCTGGGCGGAGTTAAGGGTCTGAGGCGTGTCGCCTCCGCCCCCGGCTTCGAACATGGCGGAGACAACTACATCGCTCACGCTCGCGTCTCGCCGTATCTCGAGCAGTGTGGGCCCGCGTGTCAGGACCTTGAAGCGGTCTGCCGGCCAGGTGGCGGCGAGCACGCTGGCTATTACAGTAGTCGCCAGTAGCACCATGGCAATCCAGCGACCACGGTTGGGGCGAGCACTGTGGCGGGGCATCAGTTTCTCACCTGTAGGCCAAGCTGCTCGAACAGTTTGTCGAGACGGGCAGCATAAGGCGCGACAGATTCAATGTCTGCCCCGGTAGTGCTCAGGAGTTGATGGTCGCGCACAATTGCCTGTTCCAACTGCAGCTGCTGTTGCTGAGGTAGCACGGCGCGTTTTTCCTCCAGCTCGGCAATGCGATCTTGTAGCACCGGCAGAGTGAGATTTCTGTTGCGTGTTTCGTAGGCCTCCAGAACACGCTGGGTTTCCAGTTCCCATTCGAGTACGGCGGTAGGGGGATCGGTGTAGCCGCTTTTGTGGAGCAACTTCGTCAGGGCATCCGGATTGTTCTTGTCCGCTCGCAGGGCGTCTTCAATCGACCACAGAGCCACGGTGATGCCCATGGCGTCGTCGGAAAAGTGTATTTGCGTGTGAGGAACGGCCGTTTGCAGATGAGCGGCGGCCTGCTCCAGAGTGGCCACAGCACGTTCGAATTCGGCGGGCTGTAGCGGCTGCAGATGGTACTCAATTGGGTGGGCGGCAATTCGGCTTCCGCCGACTAGCATGTACAGCAGTATGACTACCCTACAGAGGCGTGGGAGTAAGCAGCGAGAGGGTCCAGCAGTCATCATGAATCTGGCTCCGCGTCTTCGAGACAATTCAGTATGGCACAGATACCTGTTTTGGGTAGGCGCGACTTTGCCTATGAGGCGGTAAAATCAACAGCCTGCTAGGAGATCATTACAACTTCTCTCCAGATATCACCGCCGAACCATACTTCACATTGGGTCCAGAGTAGGTGGCGTGAGTCGGCTCTCTCGAAGGCGAAAAGTTTGGTATCGTTGATCCAGCCGCATGACCATCGACATTTTCAATGAGCTCAAATGACCTGCCTTGTAGTTCTTCCAATTTTCCTCCTTACGCCAAGGTGCCTAACCACTTAACGCGCAAGCTTAGGGTCATAGAGCGGCTGGGTATTGGCAAGTAACTGCCTGAAATTGCTAGAATCGGTGGATGAACACATACAAACGTCACCGATTTCCACCAGATATCATTTCCTATGCTGTCTGGCTCTATTACAGATTCAATCTCAGCCACCGCGATATCGAGGAT
>CBDTVJ010000176.1:0-7768 GCA_965363655.1 uncultured Halieaceae bacterium
GCTGGCGATCACAAAAGCTACCACCCAACCCGCCAGCGACAGCGCCTCGCGCACAAAACCCCGCCATAGGCTGAGCAGCATGGACAGGGACAACACCACGACGATGCCCCAGTCCACCGCAGACAATTGTGTCCAGTCCACCATCACGGCCTACCCTGCGATCCGCTGTATCACGGTATATACCTGGCAACCATGGATTTCACCCCGAACTCGGCGTTTATAGCCGGCTGCATCTGCTCCAGCTTGGCGCGCTCGAATTTGGGGCCCAGGTAGACGCGGTGCAGTACCTTGCCACCCCTTTTCACTTTTTTGACATAGGCCTTGTAGTCCATGCTGAGCAGCCGCCGACGCAGCTCGTCAGCTTTCTCTGCGCTACTCACGCTCGCAACCTGTAAAATCCAGGCTACGGGCACACCATCACTATCCATTACCAGTGGTGCCGGCGCCTTGGAACGTGAGGCATCCCCGGTGTCAACTACCTTAGGCTTTTTCAGCGGCGCAGGTGCCGGTTCCGGCGCGGGTTCAAGCGAAGTGGCCGCAACACTGTCATCGGCAGGCAGTGCGACTTCACCCTCGTCGGCACTGTCATCCATGGCAGTGTGTTCCGGCGAGGGTCTCAAGCCCATCTGGTCAGGCGGCTCAATCGGTGTGATAGCAACACCCGGGCGAGGAGGAATCTGCTGCTGTTGCGCCACTTCCTTATCACCGGGCTGCACAAATATTATCGGCCAGAATACGACACCCAGGGCAACCAGGATGAGCGCGCCTACCAATCGTTGCTTGAGGACATCGTTCACCTACTGCACCCCATGCTTGTTTTGATCCTTCTGCAGTAATGGCAGCACATCCGCCACTGTATAGAACGAGCCGAATACAACCAGCCGATCACCGGGAGCTGCAAGGCTCTGTGCCCGCCTGAAGGCCTGTCGTAAGTTCTTACTGATACTGATCATATCCTGTCCGACATCCCTTAGTACCTGCGCCACATCGGCAGCCTTTGCCGCACGATCATTATGGGGCTGATCTGCCAGAAACCAAGCATCGAAGTGTCCAGCGGCCGCCTCGGCCATGCCACGAATATCCTTGTCAGACATAACAGAAAAAACCGATATTACTCTTCCATTACAAGGTGTTACAGATAAATATTCAACTAACTTATTAACTGCAGCCGGGTTGTGCGCAACGTCCAGCACAAGCTCGCACTCTCCTGTTTGCAACAATTGCCGGCGCCCTGTTACGGACAGTCCCGACAACGCGCTCCCCAACTGCTCACCCGTGAAATCCATACCCAGCAACAACACCGCCTGCAATGCCGCGCAAATATTCTGTGGCAGCAGCCCGCCTGCTGCCAACGGCTCCAACCTACGCTCACTGCCATTCAACTCGCGCAGCATACCCTGCCATTGATCCGCGCTACCCTCGATGGCGAATTCTTGCCCGAAAAACAGGGCGGGAGCAGCGCCAACTGCAGCAATGCTATCGAGCAGTGCTTGCGGCGGACAGGGGTCGGCGACTACCACAGGTGTTGCCGCGCGCAATATCCCCGCCTTTTCCCTGGCGATTTCATCCCTGGAATGGCCCAGCCAGCCCTGGTGATCCAGGTCGATACTGGTAATAACTGCCAGTGAGGTGTCGACAATATTGACCGCATCGAGACGCCCCCCCAGACCCACCTCCAGAATAATAATGTCCGGCCCTGCAGCCTTGAAAATCCACAGGGCAGCCAGTGTGGCAAATTCGAAATACGTCAGGGAAATCTCGCCCCTGGCCTCATCGATGGCGCTGAATGCCTCGATGATCACTGCATCCGCGACTTCGCTGCCCGCCACCCTGATCCGCTCGTTGAAACGAATTAAATGGGGTGAGGTATAGGTTCCCGTGCTCTGGCCCACCTCATTGAGCAGGGCCTCCAGCACAGCCACGGTCGATCCTTTGCCATTGGTGCCCGCTACTGTGATAACCGGCTGCGACACTGGTAGTAGCTCCAGGCGCTGTGCGACCACCCTTGCGCGTTCCAGCCCCAGCTCTACTTCTGTTGGGTGAATAGTCTCCAGTCGCTGCAGCCACTGCTCCAGGGACGCCTTACTCATCTCCCGCCGCAGTTGGTGCCGGCGTTGCTTCCTCGCCCTCGCCCTCGCCCTCGCCCTCGCCCTCGCCCTCGCCCTCGCGCTCGCTCTCGCCCTCGCGCTCGCCTTCTTCCTCTTCAGGAGCGGTAGGCTGTTCTTCCGCCACCAGAGGCGTACCAGTCAACTTGGACAATAACCTGGCGATGGTGGCGCGCATTTCGGTGCGGTGCACAATCATGTCGATAGCGCCGTGCTCCAGCAGAAATTCACTGCGCTGGAAGCCCTTGGGCAGTTTTTGGCGAATGGTCTGTTCAATGATATTGGGCCCTGCGAATCCCGCTCGAGCATCGGGTTCTGCGATATTGATATCACCCAGCAGCGCCAGTGACGCTGACACTCCACCGTAAATAGGGTCCGTCATGACGGAAATATACGGTACGCCTGCGAGTTTCATGCGCTCAATAACCGCACTGGTCTTGGCCATCTGCATCAGGGATATGAGGGCTTCCTGCATTCTGGCTCCACCGGAGGCAGCGAAGCATACCAGGGGAATTCTTTCCTCGATTGCAATCTGCGCAGCACGGGTGAACTTCTCCCCTACAGCATACCCCATGGAACCACCGTGAAAGTTGAATTCGAAAGCCAGCGCTATCAGTGGCATACCCTGCAGGGTACCGCGCATGGCGATTAGCGCGTCTTTTTCCCCGGTGGATTTTTGCGCTGCGCTCAGGCGGTCCTTGTAGCGCTTTTTATCCTTGAACTTAAGGCGATCCACAGGCTCGATGTCGGCAAGTATCTCTTCAATACCCTCCTCGTCCAGAAAACTGGCGAGGCGTCGACGGGCACCAATCCGCATGTGGTGGCCGCACTTGGGACAAACATCCTGGTTGCGTTCCACATCAGGCAGGTACAGCACAGCATCACACTTGACGCACTTCCGCCAAAGCCCCTCAGGTACACTGCTGGAGCGTTTATCAGCCCCATCACTGCGTACTCCCGAGGGTAGAATCTTGTCAATCCAGCTCATGGGCTTCCCCGCCATTATCCAGAGATTGCTATTATAAACTCGGCGCGGCTCAACTAGGAAGCAATGCTGTCAATCCCCTGACGTATTTGTGCCAGTAAATCAGCTGCCGCGGTCACTGCCGCACCGCAATCACCGCCACTCTCGATAGCCCCGGCCATGGCATTTACCAGCGCGCTGCCAACCACCACGCCATCTGCCACCTGGGCAACCGCTTTCGCAGAGGAGGCATCCTTGATACCAAATCCCACCGCAACCGGCAGATCAGTGTGCTGGCGTATGATAGCGAGCTTGTCCGCGACTTCCGCTGTGTCCAGGTGCCCGGCACCGGTAACACCCTTCAACGAGACATAGTAGATAAAACCACTGGCCTGGGCGGTAATTTTCTCCACGCGCTCTGCTGGCGTGGTGGGCGACACCAGCAAAATATTATCTATTGCCACGCGCTGTAGCTCCGTGTTGATCAGCGCCACTTCCTCGGGCGGGATATCTACTGTCAGCAGCGCGTCGACACCGGCCGCCGCCGCGGCATCAGCGAAGGTCGCGTAGCCCATTCTTTCAACAGGATTGGCATAGCCCATCAACAGTACGGGAGTGGTGCTGTCTTGCTCACGGAATTCGCGCACCAAGTCGAGCACTGCAGCAAGGGAGGTGCCGTTTGCCAGCGCCCGTTCATGTGCCAACTGTATGACAGGCCCTTCCGACATAGGGTCGGAAAAAGGCACTCCGACTTCGATGATATCGGCGCCACTGTCCACCAACGCGTGCATCAGCCCCACCGTGACATCAAGCCCCGGATCCCCGGCTACAACGTAGGGGATCAGGGCTGTTCGACCCTGCTCCGCCAGTTGCTGGAAACGTCCCTCAATACGACTCACTACTCATTCTCCAACAATGGCGTTAAAACTCCAGGCCGTCGATCTCGGCGACTGTGTGGATATCCTTGTCCCCGCGACCCGACAGGTTCACGATGATTATTTGCTCCGGGGTCATTTCGCCAGCCAGTTTCTCTGCATAGGCCAGGGCGTGGCTAGTTTCCAGGGCGGGCATAATGCCCTCAATACGCGTCAAACTGTGAAATGCACGCAAGGCCTCGTCGTCGTTGGCAACCACGTAATTGACGCGGCCAACATCCTTGAGCCAGGCGTGTTCAGGCCCCACCCCCGGATAGTCCAGACCCGCTGAAACAGAGTGCGTATGCATTATCTGGCCGTCCGCATCCTGCATCAGGTAAGTCCTGGTACCGTGCAACACGCCCGGCGTGCCCGCCGTCAGCGGCGCAGCATGCTGACTGGTGGAGATGCCATGGCCGCCGGCTTCAACGCCATACATGGCAACGGCCTCGTCTTCGAGGAAGGGATGAAACAGGCCTATGGCATTGGAACCCCCGCCAACGCAGGCGACCAGCGCATCCGGCAAGCGCCCCGTCTGGTTCAACGACTGCGCTCTGGCCTCACGGCCTATGACACACTGGAAATCCCTGACCAGCATCGGATAGGGATGGGGGCCGGCGACCGTACCGATGATATAGAACGTATCATCAACGTTGGTGACCCAATCGCGCATGGCCTCATTCATGGCATCCTTCAGCGTCCTTGAACCGGACGTCACGGGGATGACTTCAGCACCCAGCAACTTCATCCGGTAAACATTCAGGGCCTGGCGGCGGACATCCTCCTCCCCCATAAAAACCTGGCACTCCATTCCCAGGCGGGCGGCGATGGTCGCCGTGGCGACACCGTGCTGCCCCGCACCGGTTTCGGCGATCACCCGCTTCTTGCCCATATGCTTGGCCAACAGGGCCTGGCCAACCGTATTGTTCACCTTGTGCGCGCCGGTATGGTTAAGGTCTTCACGCTTCAGGTAAATTCGCGCGCCGCCCACCTGGTCAGACCAGCGTTTGGCCTCATACAGTGGCGAAGGCCGCCCGACGTAATGAGCCAGGTCCTCATCCAGCTCTTGCTGGAAGGCTGGATCAGCGGAGAGCTCGCGATACACTGCCTCCAGTTCCGCCAGTGACGACATCAAGGTTTCGGCAACGAACTTACCACCGTAGATACCAAAGCGGCCCTGCTCGTCCGGAACGGCATCAAAATGTACTTTGTCGGTATTACTTGTCATCTGATAATCCACCCAATTGTTCATCAGCGGCATGAACCGCCGCAATAAATTGTCGTATTTTGCCAGTATCCTTTTTGCCCGGTGCACTCTCCACACCACCGCTGACATCGACCGCTGCGGGTCGCAGCTCAGCGATGGCCGCTGCAACATTGTCGGCATGCAAGCCACCGGCGAGGACAAAGGGCAGGGATAACTCTTGTGACGCGAGCTGCCAGTCAAAGGTCTTTCCCGTTCCACCGGGCACGCCCTCCTGCCAACTGTCCAGGAGCAACCCTCGAGCCGAACTATAAAGATCGCAGGCCGCCCGGATGTCCACACCGGGCTTTACACGCAGCGCTTTGATCCAGGGGCGATCGAATTGCTGGCAAAACTCCGGCGCCTCGTCCCCATGAAACTGCAGGAGATCGATCGGCACCGTTGATAATATACGTTCGATTTGCTCGGTTGGCTCATTGACAATCAAGGCCACCAGGCTGACGAAAGGCGGCACCACGGCGGCAATCTCTGCTGCTCGCTCCAGGCTTACCGCCCGTGGACTCTTGGGATAAAAAACCAGGCCTATTGCATCAGCTCCACAGTCTATAGCCGCGCGCGCATCGTCCGGCGTGGTAATTCCGCAGATTTTGATGCGAGTGAATGCCATGTCGGTCAGTAACCAGGAAAAATCAGGGGCGAATGATAGCAGATCACGCCCAACGCTGTCTTCACAGGACCGTGGTCAGATTACGGATTTGCCCCTAGCAACACAGGCCCAAAAGGCGTAGGCGGCAAGCCGAACTGCGCCGGGTATTCGACATCCACCAGGTATAGACCGGAGGCGGGCGCTGTCTCAGCGGCCACTGTACGATCCCTCCCCCTGAGTAACTGGGCAATCCACTCCACCGGTTTACGGCCGTCACCCACTGCCAGCAAGGCACCGGCAATATTCCTCACCATATGATGCAGGAAAGCATTAGCGCAGATATCGATCACCACCAGGCTGGCGCGTCGACTCACCGTTACTGCATGCACATTACGCATGGGAGTACTCGATTGGCACCCGGCCGCGCGAAAGGCACTGAAATCACATTCCCCCAATAAATGCTGGGCCGCCGCGTGCATAGCCGCCTCGTCTACCGGGCGTCGGTGCCAGCTAACCAGGCCCGCAAGTAGCGCCGGATTTATCGGTGTATTGGAAATCACATAGCGGTAGTGACGCGACAGGGCACTGAAACGGGCGTGAAACGTGACGGGAACGGGAACCGCCCAATGGATACGAATATTGGGCACAAGATTGGCATTGCCGCCCATCACCCAGGCTTTGCAACTCCGGGCTGTCGGGGCGTCAAAGTGAATAATCTGGGAAAAGCCATGCACACCGGTGTCGGTGCGGCCGGCGCAGTGAACTCGCAGCGGTTTGTTCGCCACGCCTGAGAGTGCGCGCTCCAGTTCGTCCTGAACCGTTACAACGCCCTCGTGGGGCTGCGATTGCCAACCGTTATAGGGACTACCGTTGTATTCAATGCGACAGGCAATGCGGCTGCCCGCAGCAAGTGGGGCAGCCGAAAAAAGGGGGTCAACCAATGCGTGCCAGGAGCTCGAGAGCCTCAGCTTTCAGTTCTTCGCTACCCTCCGCCACGACCTCATCGAGAATCTGGCGCGCTCCGTCGTCGTCACCCATATCCAGGTAAGCCCGGGCCAGGTCCATTTTGGTGGACAAACCGTTGGCGTCGTCGGCTATAACAAGATCTTCATCGTCATAGTCATCGCCTTCAGAGTCTTCGAAATCTGCAGACAAATCGAGTTCTTCGTCGTCGCCACCTTCGATTTCCAGGTCGCTGAAATCTGCTTCCAGTGACTCACCTGATCCTGTGGCCAGCTCCAGGGGGTTGGAGACCAGGCCTGGTCCATCGCGCAGCGCGCCATCAAGATCATCCTGGCCCTCCGGCAAACCCTCTGCGACCGACTTGCCCATGCCCGCCATCAGCGCTTCTGCGCGGGCAATACTTTCTGCATCACCACTGCTCTGCAACTGCTCGAATTGCGCGGCAGCTGCTCCACGGTCATTCAGCTCGGTGTGAATTTCGATCAGTTTGAGGCGGTAAACCGGATTACCCGGCTCATTTACCAGGGCGTTAGTGAGCAGGTCAACTGCCTGCGGGTGACGACCATAGGCTATGTAGATATCCGCTTCTGCCAGTGCATCAGCAGCTTCATCGGAAGCGTATTCATCGTGCTTACGCTCGCCATAGCCACGATTATCGGATTCCGGAGCAGTGACCTCACCGTCATCTTCTTCATAATCTTCTTCGGGTGATTCAACTTCCAGCTGCTCTTCCTGCAGCTCCACTTCCGAGAACAGATCCTCGACGGCGGGGCTACTGACAGGCATGGATTGCTCATCTGCATCTGCATCCGCTCCGCGACGGCGGGCGAAGATAAACCCTACAATAGCCAGGACAACTGCGCCCAGGATATAGTAAATATAATCCATGATACCGCCGCTGGATTCAGCCTGCGCCGGCTTGGGCGTGCCAGAGGTCGGTTTTACCGCAGCAGTAGCCGATTCTTCAGCGAC
>CBDTVJ010000177.1:0-7755 GCA_965363655.1 uncultured Halieaceae bacterium
TGACCACGGTGCTCTCCAGGGAATCCATCTGGCCTTTGACCGTGACATTCATTTTCTGCAAGGCATCGAGGGGCAGCGGAGTCTCGCTGAACATGCGCTCTGCGGCTTTGGGCTTGTCGGGTCCGGAGAGAAGTCGTAACGGCGTAAGGAGGGCATGCCCCACAAAATTAGCGCTGGCCCGTGCTGCAGATTCCAGGTCCGCTGCGGAGTCACCCGCCTTTTTGGCAGGCATATTCTCCGCATGGCCGCTCTCCCAGGGGAGCAGCGACAGGGCGCCACTGCGTAACTCTATGTCCAGCGAAGTGGGGGAGGTGCGACGATAGCGTACGCTCCCGGCAAGTTCGCTTTCCCCCCATTGCAGTGTGCTGATGTCGGCATGCACGCCGTCGGGCAGGCGTGTTGCTATCATGGATAGTTTGCGGCGCGTCCTGCTTGAGCCCGTGGGTGACGGTTGGCTTTCCTTGAGGTCAATGTGGCCATTAAGGTTACCCAGCAGTTCAGCGATAGTGCTACCCTCGCTGTCCAGTTTTGCGGTCCCCGAAACCGGGATGTGCTGCATATCGGGGTTGCTGATCAGGAACTGGTCCAGATCTACGTTTGACAGGGTCGCCGAACTCTCGAGCTTGGCAGCGTCGCCGCTCCAGGTGATTTTGCCATCGCTTTGGAACCTGCTGCCATGGGCGGTGAAGTCGAGTTGCTTGATAGTGAGGGCATCTTTCGCGGAAGCGATCTTAAGGTGCATATTCGAAAGTGGTGTGTCGCGGATAGTCAGCGAGTCCGCGTTAAGTGATACCTTGGCGGCACCCAGGCTCTTGAGAGAGGTCAGGACGTTGGCCCGATCAGCTTCTTCCGTGGAATCGGGCAACAGTGCCAGCAATCCGGAGACATTAAGTGTTTCCGACTTGAGGTCAGCTATCAGCCAGGGAGAGCGGCCTGCCACGAGGGATACATCGCCGGTCAGGTCCTGCTGGATTGACTCGATATCCAGCTTTTCAATCTTTAGGCCGACAATACGGTCTTTCTCGATTACCAGCTGGCTGTTACCGGAGAACTCCAGTTTTTGTTTTTCGTCTGAAACTCGCTGCCAGTCATCGTCAGGCCTGAACTCTACCGACATCCTGGTGGTGCCCTGCATGGCCTCGAATATGTTGCTCATGCCCTGTCCTTCGCTGTGAAACTCCATGTGACCGGAACTGCGGCTATGCAAAAGCATCTGCTGTTGGAACATCAGGGGCAGGTCAAGTTGGTTAAAATCAGCGCTCAGCCTGAAGCGCTCTGCTTGTCCCGCAGGTGAGTCGGCTTCCAGTACCAGCTCAAGGGTGCCGGTCTGCTTCCCCATGGCCGTCACTTCCAGCTTGCCGGCCTCATTGGTTCTGTGCAGCTTCGCTTGTGCCGTTGCCAGTTGCAGGCCGGGAATTACCAGGTCCGTGACGTCCAGCGTTAGTTCAAGGTCCAGGCCAGGCAGGATGTCCAGGTATTCGGGGATCGCCATGCCCGGCAGCGTTGCGCTATCACCCTCTTCGAACAGGAAGTCCAGATACAGACTTTCACCCTTCAGGTCCACAGTCAGTGCGCGCCGCGATGTACCGGACAGAGAGGCTGAGCCAGTGAAGTGACCGTCGCCGAGTTTTATAGTCATATGGTCGAGTGCGAATATGCCGGGCTGGCTATCCAATTGGGCTTCGATAGTAACCGGTGTATGTACCTCTCCACGGTAATGGCCATGCAGGCTCACGGCTCCATCCAGGGAGTTGAGGAGGGTCTCCCAGGTGTCGCCTGTGCCATCCAGTTGTGCGCGCCCGGTACGCCATAACCAGTGTGAATCGAGGAATTGTGCGCCAATGCCTCCCTTGCCTTCCCGGCCGCGCATAGTCGCGTCCACTTTCACAGTCCAGCCGCTCGCTTCGCTGGCGATGCCCAGTTCACCGTTCAATATACCGGTGGGGCCTTCGCTACTTAGCGCGTTAATCTGCAGGCCATGTGCGCCGGAAGAAAATTTGAAGGTGGTGTCTTTGCCAATTTCTTTCCCTATGCGAATTTCGTCAATGGTCACGTCGCCCTGATGGTGGGGCAATTTCAGATGAGGCAGGCGGGACTCGAGCAGGGTTGCAGCGTCTTTGTCTTTGCTGGATTTATTGTAGCTGGAAAACAGCGCAAGCAGATTATTGGGCTCGAGGCGATCTACGGTTGTTTGTGACTGGTCTGGCAGGGTCCAGGAAGCCTGGCCTGTGGCTGCTATGTGGGCCTTGACGCCGGTGGCCTCAATATCTGCCAGTATGTTGTAGGCCGAGTCTTCGCTAGGCTGCACCGTTGTTTTTAATGAGATTGCTGAATCCGCTTGTCCGATCACTTCCGCAGTCCATGCAATGTCTATTGGCGACAATAGCAGGAGGTCCTGCAGGGATTTGAGATCCGCGTTCAGGGCGAGCCTGGCGTCTCCGCGACTCTCTGACCATTGCGCGCTGGCACCTCCGCCGAATTTGCGTTTCCAACGCAGTTTTTCCAGCGGGTAACTCTCGCCATCCTCGAACACATATTTCCCTGACTCAAATTCCAGGTCGCTGGGCAGCCAGGGGTCGAGAAACTGGTAATTCTCCGGGAGGGGACTCTCGGAGCTGGGCCAGAAAGAGGGGTTGACCATGAGGTCGGTAGCACTGGCGTATTCCAGACGAATTTTCCGCTTTAGCAGGTGGGGCAGGGAAATACTGACAACCACATCTGTAGCAACAACCGCTGGACTGCCGGGTTCGCCCATGATCAATTTTGGGCTGGTCGCCTTGAGCTGCAGGAGGTTTGCCTTGATAGGCGCAAGTTGCACCGGCAGGCCGAGCTCCGTGGTCAACAGGGGCGCCAACTTTGCATCCAGGATGCCGCCGGCAATGCGGTTTCCACCTGCCGCAAGGGCCGCAATCAGCAGGATAGGGATGGAAAAAATGATCAGTCGTTTCACGGATTTCTGCGGCTACTGAGAAAGGCCGCTATGTTAACAGCGCTTGGCGGCGCGGGCTATTGCTTGACGTTATCCCGGATGATGCGCTGCTTCTGGCGGACCCAGTCGCGATCTTTTTCAGTGTCACGTTTGTCGTGTGCCTTTTTGCCGGCGGCCAAGGCGATCCTGGCCTTTACCAGATGGCCCTTCCAGTACAGTTGTGTACACACGCAGGCCTGGCCTTTCTGGGAGGTGGCCGCGAGGATCTTCGCCAGCTCTTTCTTGTGCAGCAACAGTTTGCGCGTGCGGGTTGGGTCGCTGACAAAGTGCGTTGATACTGTGTTCAGTGGAACGATGTGGGCGCCCAGTAAAAAGGCTTCACCATCTTTCATTAATACGTAGCAATCGGCCAGGTCCGCTTTGCCCATGCGCAGGCTTTTGACTTCCCAGCCGGACAGCGCCACGCCCGCCTCGAAGGTTTCCAGTAGCTGGTAGTCGAAGCTGGCCCGCTTGTTCTGGGCGATAACGTTGCTGGGTTTTTTGGATTTCTTCTTGGCCATGGCGCGCATTATACGGACAAGCCCCTCGGGTTAAACGTGAATCTTTCCCTTTTCACCCCCGCGTGGCTGCGGCACTCTAAACTCATGATAAATTGCGCTTTTTCTCCATGAATCTGGCCCTTCATGGCACCGGGGACAGATGGCGCTCGCGCACGACTTTTGTGCTCGCCCTGTCTGCGTCGGCGGTTGGCCTGGGCAATATTTGGCGCTTTTCCTATCTTACCGGTGAATACGGTGGCGGCCCTTTCGTCATCACCTACGTGCTCTGCCTGTTCCTGATCGCCGTACCTGTCATGGTGGGGGAGGTCGTTTTGGGCAAGCATGGCCGGGCCGGACCCGTGGCGGCAATTCGCCGGGCTTGTGATCGCTCCCTGCGCTCGCGCATCTGGATGCTGCTGGGCGGGCTAGCCTGCCTGACAGGGCTGTTGATTTTATCCTTCTACAGTGTGGTGGCTGGCTGGGGAATTGCGTATGCCAGTTTTATGCAGCAGCACGTTTTCTCCTCGGCCAGTGCAGTGGAAGTGGGCGAGTTTTTTGCCCGTTTTTTGACGGAGCCAGCGCAGCAGATTTATTGGCAGAGCCTTTTCTTACTGCTGAGCGTGGCGATTGTCGCGCTGGGTGTGCGTCGAGGTCTGGGCCTGCTGGTGTGGCTGGCGGTTCCGGCTCTGTTGGCTATGCTGGGGTTCCTGATCAAGTTCGGGTTTGACAGCGGAGACATGGTCGCCACCCGCGAGTTTCTGTTTTCTACCAAGTGGATCGACTTTTCACCCCAGGCGGCAGTGGTCGCCCTGGGGCATGCTTTTTATACGCTGGGCGTCGGGGTTGGCACAGGTATCAGCTATGGTGCCTATGCACCTGAGCGCATCCCTATTGCACGCTCGGTGATGGCGGTGGCGGTGTTCGACACGATGATAGCCCTGTTGGTCGGCCTGGCCATTTTCCCCATTGTCTTCGCCAATCACATGGAGCCAGCCGCAGGGCCCGGTCTGCTGTTTATCAGCCTACCCTACGCCTTTGGCAACATTATGCAGGGCGAGATGTTCGGCACCATCTTCTTTCTGCTGATGGCACTGGCGGCCCTGGGTTCGGCGGTGGCCATTATGGAGCCCATCGTGTCTGTAGTCATGCAGCACACCCCAGTGGGGCGCTTTACGGCGGCGCTGGTGGTCGGTGCAGTGGTCTGGGCGCTGGCACTGGCGGTGGTTTTGTCCTTTAGCCCGGGCGCGGGCTTTTCCTGGTTTGGAAATGGCAACCTCTTTGGCTTTTTGGATAGGCTTACTGCCGATATCCTGCTGCCTGTGGTAGCGTTGCTCACGGCTATTTTTGTGGGGTGGAGAATCCGCCCTGAGATTCTGCGGCGGGAATTGAGCCGGGAATCCCGTGTGTTTTTCTCGCTTTGGCGCTTCCTGTTGCGGTATATTGCGCCGCCGGCCATTGTGCTACTCATGCTGGCTCCCTTGGTAAGCTCCGGGGCGTAGCTGGCCATAGTTGGGCCTCAATATGGACCCGTGCCGGACGGCACCCGTCGAACAGAGCTAGATCAGTACAGGTTTATGACAATCATCAATCGCAGCGCCTTGTTACCCTATAACGCCCACCAGCTGTTTACCCTGGTGAACGATGTGGAGTCCTACCCCAGTTACCTGGACGGTTGTGTGGGCGCGCAGGTGCTGCGCCATGATGACGATATGATGGAGGCTCGACTGGACCTCGCCAGGGGCGGGATCAAGCAGAGTTTCAGTACCCGCAACAGGATGATCGCGGCGCGGGAAATTACGCTGGAATTGATCGACGGCCCGTTCGAGTATTTTTCCGGGCGTTGGGATTTTCGTGCCCTGGGGGATTCGGCCTGTAAAATGAGCCTGAACCTGGAGTTCAATATCAACAGTACGGTGCTCGGGGCGGCGGCGTCCCGCTTGTTTGACAAGGTCACCAATAATCTCGTGGATGCGGTGGGCCAGCGCGCCCGTCAAGTATACGGTTGAGACAATGAGCCAAGACAGTACGATCACAGTTGAGGTGGCCTACGCCTTGCCCCATAAACAGGCGCTCCTGGAGATTCAGGTGCCAGTCGGCAGCACTGTTCTGGAGGCGGCCCAGCGCTCCGGCGTTAGCGCAAAGTTTGATGGGGTGGACCTGGATAACGCCAAGTTCGGTATTTATGGCAAGGTGGTTGCACCCACGCAAGTCCTGCGTGAAGGTGACCGGGTAGAGGTATATCGCCCTCTTGTCGCCGATCCCAAGGAAGTGCGCAAGGCCAGGGCGGCCCGCGCCAAGGAGCGCAGGGCAGGGGAAAAAGCGGGTTAAATGTCGTCTTGTCCGGCGGGGTTATTCTCGCCTGCGGCATCCATCTCAGCAGACTCAGACTCAGCATCAGACTCGAATTCAGCCGGTGGCGTATCACTCGCTCCGTCCCAGGCCGGGGGCAGGTAGTCACCGGACACGGTCACCAGGGTGTCGCCCTCAAACACCACGGATATCCTTGCTTCGTCCAGCACATCGGTCCCGTTACGCAGTACGTAGAGATAATCCCAGCGGTCCTGGTTGAAGGTATCTTCAATCAGTGGTGTTCCCAGTATAAACCGGACCTGCCGGCGGCTCATGCCGGGCTTTAGTTGATCCGCCATGTCCTGGTCGACGATATTGCCCTGCTCGACGTCAATTTTATAGACACCGGGGAAACCGACGAAGCTACATGCGCCAAGCCAGGAGATTGCCAGGGCGATTAACAGGATACGCATAGGGTAAAACTTCCACTTCCATCACTGGGGTGGCATCATACATCCACTGGACAGCACAGAGAACCCCCTGGGCATGGCTGAGCAAAACCAGGAACTGCGCAAGGCCGGTTTGAAAGTCACCCTGCCGCGCGTCAAAATCCTGCAAATTCTTGAATCATCCGAACTGGAATCCCAGCACCTGAGTGCCGAGGATGTCTATCTTGCGCTGCGGACTGCGGGAGAGGATGTCGGCTTGGCCACGGTCTACCGGGTGCTGACGCAGTTTGAAACCGCCGGCCTGGTTACGCGGCACCGCTTTGAAACGGGGCATTCCGTGTTCGAGTTGGCCAAGGGTGAGCACCACGATCACATGGTCTGTGTCGCCAGTGGCGAGGTACTGGAATTTACCGACCCGGTGATCGAGCAGCGCCAGCGCGAGATTGCCAAGGAGCATGGTTACGAGCTAATGGATCATTCCCTGGTGCTTTACGTCAAAAAGCTGGACGAAACCTAGCCCTCCAGCATTTCCCGAGCGTGTGCCAGTGTTTGTTTGGTGATCTTCACACCGCCCAGCATACGCGCGATCTCCTGTACCTTTTCTTCTTCCTGCAGCCGGTTAAGGCTGGTTTCGACGGATTTGTCGCTGCTGTTCTTGGTGACCTGCAGGTGCTGGTGTCCCTGGGCCGCAACCTGCGGCAGGTGAGTGACGCAGAGCACCTGCGCCTGTCCTGATAAATCCCGCAAGAGCTTGCCGACTACCTCAGCCACCGCACCGCCAATACCCACATCGACCTCATCGAAAACCATGCTGGGCACAGTGCCGCTGCTGGCGGTCACCACCTGGATGGACAGGCTGATGCGGGACAGTTCACCGCCGGAGGCGATTTTCCCAAGCGGCTGGGTGGGGGCGCCGGGGTTGGTGCTGATCAGGTATTCCACGTCCTCACTGCCGTGGGGGTGCGGGTCGTCACTTTTTAGGGGGTGCAGGGCGATTTCCAGTTGGCACTGCTCCATGGCCAGTGACGCCAGGATTTTTGAGGCGTTTTTGACCAGCTTCTTGGCGGCGCTGCGGCGTTGTTTGCTTAACTTACCGGAATCTGTGGCGTACTGCGTAGCCAGGGCGACCATTTCCTCTTCCAGCTGGCCGATGCGCTCGCCACCATGGGTCAGGCCCCGCAATTCCTCGGCCAGTTCCCGGTGTCGCGCGCTCAGTTGTTCAGGCAGCACTTTGTGCTTGCGCGCTACATCGTAAATACTCTCCAGGCGGCGCTGCACCTCGCGCACGTCGGTGTACTCGTCGAGTGGCTCTGCTGCGGCATCCCAGCCGGGGTTGAAGGTCAGGATGTTGTGCTCGAACATGCCCTGGAACAGTCCGATGGTGGTCGTCTCGCTGCGCATGATCTGCCAGCCCTGGTCGGCTTCACCGAGGACCGCCTTGAACCCGAGCTTCTCGTAGAAGGCCTGGGAGGTCGCGAGGTCCTTGACGGCAAGGCTGACGGAGAAGGCGCCGAGGGGTGTCGTGTGTTCACTCATGCGCCGAAGGATA
>CBDTVJ010000178.1:0-7711 GCA_965363655.1 uncultured Halieaceae bacterium
CCTGCGCCTTTTCCACGGTAGCTATTACCACCGCACTGGCGCCGTCCGATACCGGACAACAGTCCGCTTTGCGCAAGGGCGATACGTAGCTGTCCTGTGCCAGCACATCCTCAACCGACACATCACCGGACAACTGGGCGTGCGGGTTATTGCGTGCATTGCGCCGCGAGCGGGACACAACTTCGGCCATATCGCGCTCGGTGATCAACCCCTGGTCCAGCATCTGGCGGGCCTGCATAGCGGCCAGTGAAATGGTGTCAATCCACAGCGGCGCCAGGTAGTAAGGATCCAACTGCTGGGACAGCACAATGGGCAGTTCTCCGGGTGAGGACTTACCAAAGCCATAAATCATGGCGGAATCCGCATGGCCCATGCGAATCTTCAACATCGACTCGTACAGGGCCCAGGCTGCGTCCATCTCAACGTGAGACTCCTTGATCGGGGGCACGGCACCCAGGGCATCAACGCCAGCGACAAAAGCAAAGGCCGCGCCCTGCAAATAGTCACAACTGCCGGAGCAGACAAAGTCCACGTCCTGCGCGTTGTTGATACCAACCTGCGCATAAAGACGCGACAGCACCGGCATGATGATTTCAACTTCATTGACTGCCCCCGCATCGGAGACGCTGTCAGTCTGCTGGTAACCTACGATGGCTATATCTCTCATGGGCTTAACCCTCCCAACCGGTTACAGGCAATTTTCCAATCTTTTCCACCGGTACATCCGGCTCATCTATGGGCTTGAAGTAACGGATATTATCCATAGCGTAGTCCCACTCCTCTGGCGGTTTCCACACGGCCTGTACCCGCTGGCCCACATGCACATCCTCATTCACACACTCACTCATCAGGTGTATGAAGGAAATGTTGGCGCCATCCACCACCACGTTGGCGATTATGTAGGGGGGCTGGATCGGGTTATTGGGAATGGGGATCGCTACAATCGTGAAGGACTGCACGGTCGCCTTATCCGCAAGTTCTACCTCGTCCTCGGTGGCCACCCCGCAGGAGGCACAGGAGCCACGCGGCGGTATATAGACCGCGGAGCATTTGGGACAGCGGCCGCCAGTCAGCTTGCCTTTTTTCACCTGTGCCAGGAAGCGCGTCGGAGCAGCTCCTGCAGTAAAATTGTATTTGTGGACGATTGGCACATCGATGCCGGTGATCATGCCCTGTTCGTCGCTCATATTCTTGCCTTCACTCATGTCTTTCTTTTCGCTCATGCCTTTCTCATCGCTCATGGCTGTTCTCCCCTACACCAGTTCAAAACAGCGGATATCGGTAATGAAACCGATGGTTTCATCGGCCCAGACCGCCTGTACGCGAGCACCGGTGGTAACGTCCGCTTCGGCAGCGGCGGCTACGCAGTGAATCATGGGGATATCGGCCCCATCGAGCTTGATCATCGCCCAGGCAAAGGGTTTGTCCATGGGATGGGCTTCGCGGGGCTCTTTCACCCAGGCAAAGCTGACGATCTCTCCCTGCTGGCCAACCTCAACGAACTCGCTGAGTTCCTCGGCGGTATCGGGGTCATATTCCATGGGCGGCACGATGACACGGCCATCGCTGGCCTTGATGCCCACAATATTGCGATTTCTCAGCTCGGTCAGGAAGCGACCCACTACGGGGCCAGTAGAGCGGGTATAGGTATAACCCAGTTCAAACGCCTGGTTCAGGATTTCCGGTTGCGACACAGTCACAGACCTCCTCTTTGGGGTTGGATTCAGGTGGGCCAGTATCTGCGAGCCAGCCGCAGCACTCAATGACACAAAGGATCATGTGTTTATGACATTTCAGATCATCCGGGCTGGACAGGCAGGCCGACAATTGTCGGGGAGGCAGGTGCACGGGGTCGCTTTAGTTGTACCAGAGGCGGCATAATGTTGACGCCCACCTTACCGGCGGCTTGAAATCAAAGATAATGCACGCAGTACATAAGCACACCTTTCACGGTAGTAACTGGAATAAGCAGGAGTAAACCAATGTCAATCTCAGCAATTGGATATTTAAGAATCGCCGCCACGGACAGCGCCGCGTGGATGGACTTCGGCACGAATGTGCTGGGCCTGATGGACGCCAAGCGCGAGGACACCGCGGGCGCGCGCTTCCTGCGCATGGATGACCACCCTTTCCGTTTCATGATCGAAACAGCAGACGCAGACAAATTGTTGGCCGCTGGCCTGGAGTATCCCAGCGAGGCTGCCTGGCGCAGCACACTGGACGCACTGACCGGTGAAGGCCACGCTGTAGAGGCCGGTTCGGCCGAAGAAGCGAAACGCCGAGGTGTAACCTCATTTGCCACCGTACAGGACCCCGCCGGCAATACACTGGAGCTCTACTGGGGCCGCGAACTGGACTATGTGCCGCTCGCCTCTCCTGTCGGCGTCCCAAGTTTCGTCACCAGTTTCCAGCAAACTGGCGACATGGGCTTTGGCCACTGCGTACTGCCCGCTCCGGACATTGAGGCCGCCACAGACTTTTACACCGATCTCATTGGTACAGGCCTGACCGACACCCTGTATCCCCCCGGTATGGATGGCATGAAAATTAACTTCATGCATGCCAACAATCCCCGCCAGCACTCCGTGGCCCTGTTCAACGGCCCACACCCGCTGGGAGTGGTGCATATCATGGTGGAAGTCGAGAGCATGGACGAAGTGGGCAAAGCCATGGACCGGGCCAAGGCCGCCAACGCACATTGCCTGGCTACCCTGGGCCGTCACGTCAATGACAACATGTGCTCGGTCTATCTACTGGCCCCGGGCGGTATCGCCGTGGAGTTCGGCTACGATGGCCTGCTGATTGACTGGCAGAACTATGTACCTACTGTCAGTGTGGAAGGTGACCTGTGGGGGCATGAGTACAGCTTTCCCGGGGTCAACGACTAAGTTCAGTGACGCTGCGCTCGGTACTAGCCTACAGAGCAGATCGAATCGCCTCCACACTCCCCAGGCTATCCAACGCCGCATGCAGCTTCTCCAGCGAGGAGAGCACATAACTCATCGGCTGCCATGCATCCCCCATAGCGAGGGTAACGGTAGACCCTACCCAGACATAAGCCGCGTGCCACTGGTACTGCTGCCATAATTCCTCGATCGAGGGCGCAGACACGCCGTTGGCCACTAGTTGCTCGCGGTAGTAATCCAGCAAACCCCGGCCCCAGGCCTGCTGATCCGACGGTGATAAGGTGGCAGCCAGGAAGTAACCGACGTCGCGCATAGCAGGACCTCTGGCCAGCAGCGCCCAATCGAGAAAACCTGGCTGGCCATCGGAAAAAAATAGATTGGCGTCGTGGACATCACCGTGAATCAAGGTTGCCTCACCGCGGTTCCACAGGGCGTGAATGGCGTCGGCCTCGGCCAGGTACAGTTCTGCCATGGCACGAAACACATCGGGCATGGTGTCACCATGCTTGTCCAGCGCCACGGCAATCAAATCCACCGCGATAGCATGCTGCAAGGGCGGCTCTACCCATGCCAGGTCTGTGGTAAAACGTGGGGAAGCCCAGTAGGCGCTGTGCAGCCGGGCAAAGGCCGCCAATACCTGGCGCATGTAATCTAATGAGTAGCGCTCGCTGGCATTCTCGAAGGTACAACCACTATCCTCCAGGTGCTCCAGTAGCATGATGTACTCTTCACCCCTGTCGTCGCTATCGGCGTGGTAACAGCGCGGCACCCGCAGGGGCACTTCCGTGGATAACTGTTGGTAAAACAGCACCTCCCTCAGCCCCATACCGGTGGAGCGCACAAATTCCTGCTGCATGGGGTCAGTTGGGGGTAGTTTGACGAAAAGACGTGCGGGCAAGTCTGCGGGTCGATCGTGCGCCAGTTCCAGCACTGCGCGGCCGGTCGTCCCGGCATGGGCGTCTACTACCCTGACGGATGTTATCGAAGCGTCCAGTACATGCGACAGCCAGTCGGCACTTATTGCGTCGGGGGAATTGGGAATCTGCAGCATAAGGCTATACCAGTTAATCCAGGCAAGGCGACGTGAAGTGTCTTAGTGGACTTCAACGGTCACCGGAATCCACCGGTTGAGAATATAACGCAGGGTGCCGTTGGCCTTCATTTTAGCCAGCGCGGAATTAATTTCCACGGCCAGGCGAGCGTCGTTCTTACCCACTGCCCAGGCCAGCGTTTCGTTCGTCAGCGGCGTGTACAGGCTGATCAGGTCGGCGTTATCGCCCCCGGTCGCCAGTTGCCAACTGGTGGGCGCATCGTGGATGTACAGGTCAATATCATCTTTGCGCAGGCCCGCGAATGCCGCGTCCGCATCGGCAAAGTATTTAATTTGCGCATCCTTGAGCTCACTCTCTGCGTAGGCCGCTCCAGTCGTACCGGGCTCCACACCAATTCGCACGCCCTCGGTGTATATAGACCAGGGCTTGGAAAATCTGGCCACCTTGTCCGTGAGCATGATCGCCATCTGCCCCATTTCCATGTAGGGATCGGTGAAAATGACCTTTTTGGCACGCTCTTCGGTAACACTCAGGCCCGACATAATGATGTCGATCTCACCCGCCTGCAGCGCAGGTATGAGTTGGGCGAAGGGCATTTCCACCACGCGCAATTTTTGGCCGATGAGATTACTCAGGGCCTGGATATTATCGGCCTCGATGCCGACCACCCGGCCTTCCTGTTTGAAAGCCAATGGCGGATAATCGGGGGACATCCCGACCTTTAGCTCTCCCGCCAGCGCGCTAACGGCGCCAAGGGTTAATATGACTGTGATCAGGAACTTGCGCAACATGGTGCTTCCTCGTCGGTAGCAGGGCTTGAACGGTAATATTGGGCCACAATGTACCATCGCTGCACATCAACAGGGAAGTGCACAGGACATCCTCGCACATGCAGTTTAATTTCACCGGAAAAACAGCCCTGGTAACCGGCTCAGACCGCAATACGAGGGCCATCGGCTCCCACCGCCCCGGAAAGATCATGCCCCATCGCCTACGTGTGAGCCTCGGCAGTAGGCTAAGTTCCCGCTTTATGCAAGGGCACTTTCTTGCTGCACACAGTTGACCCCATTAGCGGAGTTTGCCATCCTTGTCGCCGCTTGGGCTCCAGCCCAATAATTTCACTACAGAGGACTACAGGCCATGACAGCTTCAATCAGAATAGCAATGGTTTTCCTGATGCTTAATCTCACCAGCCTCGCGGCCAACGCCGACGAGTATGATGATGCAATCAAGAATTTTAAAGACGCCGGCGAAAGTGGTCAGTATTTTGACAATAGCTATGGCTACGCGGTTTTCCCCACCATCGGCAAAGCCGGCATTGGTATCGGCGGTGCGCACGGTTCGGGCAAGGTTTACGCCCAGGGCAAAGCCGTGGGTACTTCCAAAATGACCCAGCTCACTATTGGCCTGCAACTCGGTGGCCAGGCCTATAGCCAGGTCATCTTCTTCGAAACTGAAGAGAACCTGAAGGAATTCACCTCCGGCAACTTTGAGTTCAGCGCCCAGGCCACTGCGGTTGCAATCACCGCGGGAGTCTCTGCCGAAGCCAATACCGGCGGTGGCACATCAACCGGCGTCAGCGGTGGCGAAAGTAATGCCAGCACATCATCCTTGGGTTATCGCAAAGGTATGGCGATTTTTACCGTTGCCAAGGGCGGCTTGATGTATGAAGCGGCCCTGGGCGGCCAGAAATACAGCTACAAGCCGCTGTAAACTACCTGTTCGGCCTACCAGGGCTCACCATAGGGCCGGATTACCACATCGAAGGTCCATGTGGAGCGCGGCTGGTGGGCAATATGAAAGCACTCGCTGGCAATATCTGCCGGCTTGGCGAAGAAGTCATCCGGCTGGTCGGGCAAGGCCTTTCTGGTCCAGGGCACATCGATAGCAGCATCGATGGCCACATAGGCGACATGTACCCCTTGGGGGCCCATCAGGCGCGCAGCTGATTCAAGCAGTATGCGCTGGGCCGCTTTGGTCGGCGCAAAGCTGACAAAATTCGCCTTACCTCGATAGGCCGCCGTATTACCGGTCGCCAGGATAACCCCCTTCCCTGCTGTAACCATTCCCGGCCCAAAGGCCTGCACAAGGTGTAGCAAGGCCATGGTGTTGATCTGGAAGTTACGCTGCAGGTAAGCCGGGTCAATACTCAAAATATCCCCGGCGCCACCACCTACCGCGTTGTGCACCAGCACCTGCGGAGCACCCAATGCAGAGATAGCAGCCACTGTAGCCTGCAATGCAGCGGGGTCTGCGACATCGCAGGTCATGGGAATGGTACCCGGCACCTCTGCAGCCAGCGCCTGCAATCGTTGTTCGTTACGCGCAATCATGACGACGCGGTAACGCTCGGCAAATTTCTTCACCAGCGCTGTTCCGGTGCCTGGACCAACGCCCGTGATCACGCAAATTTCTTTTGTACCAGCTGACATTATCCCATTCTCCTTGAGCATTTTTCGGGGCAAACCTCATCCACCAGCCAGTAAGCCCAATACCAGGCAATACTTCAAGCCAGCGTCGGTCGCGATAGCGCCTCCCCGCTTGCATCAAGATGCCGGCAGAGGCCGAAAAACCCTGACCCAGATCAACACCATGGAGTCCTGCGGGGATTAACATTGGTACTGTACTCCGCTAACAGATACTACAGTCGCTTATGCCCACTCAATACCTCGATTTTGCCCGGTTCGAAGCCATCGACCCACTGGAATTTCGCAGCACCATGCCATTCCCCTGGATCAACCCCCAGGGCCTGCTCACTGAAGAAGGTTTCGACCTACTGCTGCACAACATGCCGGATGTAGCAACCTTTGAAAAAAAGTTTGGTTACGAGCGCATCGCCGGGCAGGCCCCCCATGACCGCTACTCCCAGGAGTACTCGTCCGACACACAGGTACCACAACCCTGGCAGGATTTTATTAGCGAATTGTGCAGCGATCGCTATCGCAATCACCTGGCGAAACTGTTTGGCGCGCGCAAGATCAACCTGCGGTTTCACTGGCATTACACCCCGGATGGCTGCTCGGTATCACCGCATACGGATTCCGTCAGGGAACACGGTTCACAAATTTTCTATTTCAATTCAGCACAGGATTGGGAGCCCGCCTGGGGTGGTGACACCCTGGTACTGGATGACGGTGGCAAACTGGAGTTCGAAAGCGCACCCACACTGGAGGATTTCAACGACGAAATAGCCGCAAAGTCGATCGGCAACTACAGCCTGATCTTTGAGCGCACCCGCCACTCCTGGCACGCCGTCAGGGCAATCAGCTGTCCCGAGGACAGGCTGCGCAAGGTCTTTATTGTCGTGTCCAACCCGGACAACCTTTACCGGACTCTGCGCGATAAGGTTATGCGCAAAAACGTGCACCGTTTCTAGGGTGCCCGCACTGTTGCCACCGCGGGCCTATCTTATGATTTGCTGCACATTGGGGTATAGTCAGCGGGCTCGCCGATAGTTCGGCCGCTACTTAACTCAAACTCACTAGAGGAAACGTCATGGGACTATTTGATTTTGTTGCAGAAGCCGGTGAAAAGCTGGCCGACAAGGTAAGGGGTGATACATCCGCAACTGGCATTACCGAAAAAGTGGAAGTCTCTGCAGACCGTATCGATAAGCTGCGGGAGGAAAGTATCAATAACTCACTGGCAGCGCTGGATATCGAGGGCGAACAGGTCAACGTGCAGGTCAATGGTGATAACGCCATACTGACCGGCTCCGCCCCCAGCCAGGAAGCACTGGAAAAGATGGTGCTG
>CBDTVJ010000179.1:0-7663 GCA_965363655.1 uncultured Halieaceae bacterium
GTGCCGCCACTTTTGTTGCTGCACCGTAGCCCATCCATCAGCTAACCAGAACTCAGGGCGTTGATACCCTCCATCATCGACGAACTGCTGGAATTCTGCATTGCTCACCAGCCGGTTGGCCAGCGCATAAGGATTGAGATACACACTGCTGGCAGGCCCCTCGTTATCGAAACTGAAGCGCCGCTCATCAGCCAGCTGCAGATCGACCCCTACAGAAACCAGCCCGCCCTCGTAGTTGCACCATTGCAGGTCAGCCGCTGGCGCTGCATCCTGCTGCAGGGCGGCACTTTGTTGCCCAGCGGCGTCATAGCCGGGCAGCATAGGATTGGCGAACAGGGAGTACTTGATGTCGGTATAAAAAAGTTCCTGGTGTTGTTGTTCGTGTTCAATACCCAGCCGACTGCGGGCAACAATGGTCTCCCTCTGCGGGTGCTCCAGGCGTTCAAGCAACAGGGTCATGGCCAGGTCGACGTGTGTCCTGTATGCCATCACCTCGTCGATTGTAGGGCGGGATAGCAGACCGCGGTGTTGCCGGGAGAACTGCTCACCAACACCGTTATAGTAGGAATTAAACAGCAGCTGATAGCGCTCTTCAGGTGAACGATATTCGGCGAGGAACGGCAGCAACAAAAACGTTTCAAAAAACCAGCTGGTATGCGCCAGGTGCCATTTGGGAGGACTGGTAAAAGCATCGGCCTGCAACCCGAAATCCTCAACAACCAGCGGCTCGCAGGCTTGCAGTGATTGTTGGCGGACTTGCTGGTAGCGCTGCAGCAGGCTTTGATCCGTCATGCTTGTCCTGCGCTCAAAATACTGCAACGGCCACCTACGTCAATATGGCCCGGAGTCCATTGCGCCAACAGCAGACCTCCTGCCGGGGAACACTGCTCTGCTGTCAGGCGGGTAAAGCGTGGTGACCAGTACTCGGCCAACACCCGCAGTGCCGAGCCCGTGGCGGTATCTTCCGGGACTCCGTACTGGGGGGCGAAATAACGCAGCTGAATGGCATCGGCGCCCACGCAGGGCTGCGCCGCAGTACAAATCAAGGCCCGCTGGGACAGCTCTGACAGGCAAGCCAGAGGCTGGGAAAGCGATTGCAGAGGGAGATCATCCGGCCATTGCAAGATCAGATAGCCCTGCTCTGCGCCGCAGACAGAGGCAGCAATCGGCTGCGACTGGTTCGGGAAGACTTCCACTACCCAGTCAGGAACAGCACAGACCGCCGTCGGCAGGCGCTCGAAACGCAGCCAGGTCATCTCCTGCTGCCGCCAACTGGGCACCAGCGTGCCGTTCATCAGCAGGGAGATTTCACTGCACTGTAAGCGCTGTTGCCAGCTGTAGGCAGCCGCAAGCAGGCCATGGCCACAACACTGGATAACATTGCCATCCGGGGTATAACACCTAACGGCAATCACCGCTTGATTCTTGTAGTTTGCTGGCCAGCTATGACAGTAGGTCAGCCCTGCGACAGATGGCGCGGGTTCCACGGGGGCATTTGCCAGCACTGACAGTAAACAGGGGTTACCACTGCTATTTTCCGCATGCGAGTGGGTACCCGCCTCGGGTACAAAGGCTGTGATAAGCTGCTTATCGCCGACGTCCTTCAGGTCAAAACTGCCCTGATCCACCGCTGGTTTCATCTTTTTCCAGATCTTGGTATGCGCTACGCCTGCATTGTATATGCAGTGCAACAGATCAAGCCAGCTTTGATCAGCTGAAAAACAGGCCAGAGAATAACCACACCATCAAAAACAGTAATTTTCGATGACCGCAACTGATCGTTATCGCCTCTTATGCCGTATAGTTCTCCAGCACAGAGTAACCAGCTCTTGCTTTGACGTAATGACGGGAGAAAGAGTATGAAGGCTATCTGGAATGGACAGGTTGTGGCTGAATCCAATGACACGGTGGTGGTAGAGGGCAATCACTATTTCCCTCGCAGCAGCCTGCGCGATGAAACAATCCAGGAGAGCACGAAAACCACGAATTGTCCCTGGAAAGGCACTGCCCACTATTACTCACTGCTTGTGAATGGCGAGACCAATAGCGATGCCGTGTGGTATTACCCGGAGCCCAAGCCGGCTGCCGCCGAGATCAGCGCAAGGGTGGCATTCTGGCGAGGGGTACAGGTCACAGAATGAATACACGGCAGCGATCAGTACTTCATTAAAGTACCCCGAAACACTAGAATTCGGCACTCGCTAATACCGTTGAGCTATCGCCCGTCATGAGCTTTGAAAATACCCCCGCCTCTACCCACCTGAAACTGCAAGGCATTGAATCCAGCAGGCTCTTTCAAGGCGCAGTCATTTTCATCATTATTGTTTCTGCGTTGGCGATCGGTGCCAAGACCTATGATCTGCCACCCCTGGTCCTGAATGTCCTGATGACCCTGGATAAGGCCATCACCTTATTCTTCCTGATGGAGATCCTGTTTCGTTTCGTAGCTTGCCAGGACAAAAAGCGCTTTTTCCACGACGGCTGGAACATATTTGACACCATTGTGGTGATCGGCAGCCTGATTCCCATCGACAATTCCGAGGCCGTTCTGCTGGGCCGGCTGTTACGGGTATTCAGGGTGCTGCGACTGGTCTCGATCGTGCCTGAACTGCGTTTCCTGATCAATTCACTGCTAAAAGCCATACCGCGCATGGGCTACATCGCGCTGCTGATGTTCATCATCTTCTATATCTATGGCGCCATGGGTTCGATGTTCTTTTCCAGCATAGATGAGACGCTGTGGGGTGACGTGGCCATCTCGATGCTGACGCTATTCAGGGTCGCTACCTTCGAGGACTGGACGGATGTTATGTACGCCACCATGGCCTCCTATCCGCTAAGCTGGCTGTACTACCTGAGCTTTATTTTTCTTACTGCCTTCGTCTTCCTGAACATGATGATCGGGTCGATCCTCGAGGTCATGGGCGAGGAGAGGAATTTGCGGCAGACCCAGCAGGCGCACGATGAACGTAAAAAGATGTCGCAGCAGTTGCATGACGTGCGCCAGCAACTTGATGAGCTGACGACACTGGTAAAAAACCAAGGTCGCGATCGATAGGCTTCTCAACGGCTATGGCGCAAATGCACGCGGATCATATTCCTTACAGCCACCCTGTCCAAAACTGTCATACTCATCCCGCTGCCAAAAATCCTTCACCTGAGTCGTATTCAGAAAAAGATTGGCATACCAGCGGCACCGCTCCTGCTGCTCGGAAATCAACTCATCATTCAGGAGCCGGCGTTTTATACTTTGCGCGTTGAGTAATTCATCGCTCATGCGGATACCGCCATCAGCCGGTGTATCGAACAGAATGATCTTGTCGCCATCATTCTCCCAGGCTGTCCACGGAACCTCTTCACCGTTGCGACCAGCGCCGGGATCACCGCTGTAAGCAAACTCACCCCAATAGCTCATCATCGAGCGGGACAACGCCAGCCTTCCTGGCTCATTGTCCTCTGACAGTAGAAAGGGAATGCTGATACCGCCGTCAAAATCACCAAAGACGTAACTAATTTCGAAGCCGTGGCCAGCCCCCAGCAGGTCCGGGAAATCTACCAGCCACATCGACGGAGACTCGTCCCAATCAAAGCGGTAAGCGTAGACATTGCCCTGGGTTTCACTCAGCACAGCGGCCGGCTCATCCACTGACAGCGCTTTCCATAGGCCAGACAGGTAGGCGGCAGCATTATTGTATGTGTCCAGGTCCTTGATGCGCGGGATTACGCCAAGCCACTGCGTTACATATTCAGGGTCCTGCGACATAAAGACTTTGCTTTCATCGCGGTTGGTACCCAGGATTAGCGGCACGCTGTTGTATTGGTTTTTGTCTGTAAAACGTTGCAGCAAGGATTCCCTGGGTAATACATAGCCATCACGCAAATTCTGCGGCATCCGGTACATGCCAAAGCCGGATGGCTCAATCACCGCAAAAAGTTCTTCAACCGTTTTTCCACGCATGAAATCTACCGTCTCGCTAGCGCCCATACTACGCAGTACTGTTTTGGCTTCCTCCCGGCTACTCGCCCTTGCAGATTGAATCAATAGCGCATTAATGAACTCGTTGGAGCTTAGCGCCATGCCAGGGACCGGGTCATCCGTGTAATTTTCAGCGCGTGCTAAAGGAGCGGTAGTGGCCGAGCCGCTTTGTACAATGGCCCGGTGGAACAGGCCGCTGGCCAAGGGTGACCCGAGCAAGGCGTAAACGTCGCGCCCACCTGCTGATTCACCAAACACGGTGACGTTATCGGGGTTACCGCCAAATGCAGAGATGTTGTCCTTCACCCACTGTAATCCCGCGATCAGATCGAGCACACCGTAGTTACCCGACGCATCTTCAGCCGTTGCAGAGCTAGCGCGAATCGACTCATGGCCAAACCAGCCCAATACCCCCAGACGATAGCCCAGGGCAACATAAACGACCTTTTGGCTACCCGCTAAATGATGCCCGGGATAAGAATTTGCCGTGCCAATGGTATTGCCGCCGCCATGTATCCAAACCATTACCGGTAGGCGCTGCTCAGCAGCAGGCGTTGCGGCCTGGTCAAACCTGGGCGCCCACACATTGAGATACAAACAGTCTTCACTGCCGGCAAGCTGCCCTTCTTCACCCGCAACACCTGACAGTGGGCTCCAGAACTGCACACAGGGCGGCTGGTATTTGAGTGCTTGCACGACTCCGCCGTGTGCCGCTGCCGCGACAGGTGCTCGCCAACGCAATTGACCAACAGGCGCCTGGGCAAACGGCAGCCCAAGCCAGGCCTGTGTCTCAAATTTGTCAGCGTAGCCGACGAAAGTGCCAGCGGGCGCACTCCTGGTGGAGGACTGGTCCGCCGCTCGCACCTCCGCATTGGTCGAAACAGGAAGCTTGGATGGATCATCCAGGGAGGAAATGGCAATGACGCCGACCACGATAATAACCACCAGAATGAAGAGTATTTTTTTCAAGTAGGGTACCTCCCTGCAAGTCTGTGGTGATAATAGAGCTTTCAACCCCTGTCGTACATGCAGGCCAAGCGGGGCGGCACCTTTCTTGCCAGACTGGACACTACGCATATTGTCCTGCATGCGTCGTGGGCTACACTACAGGTCTCAATAACAATCAGCGAGCAACACAATGAGCGCAACGGGAAATGAGAGAAAGACGCACTACCGGGCCTGCCATTTGTGCGAGGCCATTTGTGGTGTCGTCATTGAAACCCGGGGGCAAGAAATCGTTTCAATCAAGGGCGATAAGAACGACCCCCTGAGCCGCGGCCACATCTGCCCCAAGGCGGTGGCACTGCGCGATATCCACGAGGACCCCGATCGTCTGCGCCGGCCGCTGAGGCGGGTGGGTGACTCGGCGGAAGCATCCCGGTGGCAGGAAATAAGTTGGGACGAGGCCCTGGACAGCACTGCCCGCGCACTGGCCGATATCCACCAGCGGCACGGTGTGAACGCCATCGGCGTCTATATGGGCAACCCTACCGTGCACAACTACGGCATGATGACCCACCAGGACAAGCTGTTCCAACACCTGCGCACCGACAATCGTTTTTCCGCCACTTCCGTGGATCAACTGCCACATCACCTGGCCTCACTCTGGCTATTCGGGCACAAATTCCTGTTTCCCATCCCGGACATAGACCGCAGCGACTACTTCCTGATGCTGGGCGCCAACCCCATCGCCTCCAACGGCAGTCTCTGGACAGTGCCCGACGTAAAAAAACGCATCAAGGACTTGCAAGCCCGGGGCGGCAAGCTGGTGCTACTGGATCCCCGCCACTCTGAAACCGCGCAACTGGCCAGCGAGCACCATTTCATCACCCCGGGCACCGATGCCCTGTTCCTGCTGGCGGTGCTGCATACCCTGTTTGCTGAAGGATTGGACGATACCGCCCACCTGAGCGCGTTTACCACCGGGCTGGACGAGGTGCGCGACGCGATTGGCGATTTCACCCCCGAATTTGCCGCAACTCATACCGGCATTGATGCCGCTACCATTCGCCGCATCAGCCGGGAATTGGCGGCTGCGGGTGCGGCAATATGCTATGGCCGCATGGGTGTTTCCACCCAGGCCTATGGCGCCCTGAACCAGTGGCTGATCCAGCTTATCAACATTGTCACCGGCAACCTGGACCTGCCCGGCGGTTCACTATTCACGCTGCCTGCGGTAGACCAGGTTGCCAATAGTAATCCCGGGGGGTTTGCCCGCCATCACAGCCGCGTGCGGGGTTTACCGGAGTTCGACCGGGAATTCCCGGCCGCGACACTGGCGGATGAAATCACCACTGAGGGCGAGGGGCAGATCCGCGCTATGTTCACGGGTGCCGGCAACCCGGTGCTGTCAGTACCCAATGGCAGACAACTGGATAAGGCCCTTGCGAGCCTCGATTTCATGGTATCCCTGGATCCCTATCTCAACGAAACCACCCGGCACGCTCACATTATCCTGCCACCCAGTTCGCCGCTGGAGCACGATCACTACGATCTTGCCTTTCACGGTTTCGCCGTGCGCAATACGGCGCGCTATAACGCGGCCATTTTTGACAAGCCCGAGGGCGTGCTCCACGACTGGGAAATATACACTGAACTGGGCAACCGGCTGGCAAAACTGCTGGGCCTGGAAGAGCAGCCGACCACCCCCCCGGCGCAAATAATTGATTTGGGGCTGCAATTTGGGCCCTATGCAGAGCAGGGCCTGTCCCTGGAAAAACTGCAGCAACACCCCTCCGGTATTGACCTGGGACCCCTGCAGCCACAGTTACCTGAACGCCTGCAAACAAGTGACAAGCTTATTCACTGCAACACCCCTGAACCGCTGGCGGACCTGGACAGGTTGCGCAACGAGTTCCCTGGCACAGCAGGTCAGGTAAATCCGGATCAATCCCCTCGCCCATTGAAGCTTATCGGCAGGCGTCATGTGCGCTCCAATAACTCGTGGATGCATAACTATCATCGCCTGGTGAAAGGCAGGGGTCGTTGTACACTGCTGATGCACCCGCAGGACTTACAGCAGCGGGGTATCACCCAGGGCAGCGAGGTAGATATTCGCTCCCGCGTGGGGGCTGTGCGGGTGGTGGTCGAGGCCTCCACCGAGATGATGCCGGGGGTGGTCAGCCTGCCCCACGGGTTCGGGCACAATCGCCAGGGCATACGCATGGCTATCGCCAAGCGGCATGCGGGTGTCAGCTGCAACGATATCACCGACGATCTGGCACTGGACGAACTGTCGGGCAATGCGGCAGTCAACGGGGTTGCAGTGGAGGTTCATCCGGCTTGATACAACAGGCTCTGACCCGGATTAGCTGGCCAGCTGGCCTGCCGACTGGGTGGTAACTGAAAAATTAACATTTGTAATTGGATAAGCCATTAACCACTATAGTAACAGTGGCTAAAACCATACTTCACCAATAATCCACCTAGGGGAACGTCTCATGGAAATATCGACCATCATATTCTGGCTGGTATTACTTGGCCTGGTGATTTTTGTCATCGGCATTTACAACAAACTGGTGACACTAAAGAACCGCTACCTCAACGCCTTTTCACAAATAGAGGTACAGCTTAAACGACGCTATGACCTGATACCCAACCTGGTAGAGACTGCCAAAGCCTATATGCAACACGAGCGGGGGACTCTCGAAGCAGTGATCACTGCTCGCAACGATGCCGCTGCCGTAC
>CBDTVJ010000180.1:0-7631 GCA_965363655.1 uncultured Halieaceae bacterium
GGGCGCTAGCCGAAGATTTCTCGATATAAAAATGATGCTAGCAATCGAAAACGATACTACACTGGGAAGACCTCCTCCCCAAACAGAGAACTTGCTATGGCGACTGATATTTTCGACGATCTTTACGGATCCAGGGAATCCAGTACAGGACTACCCAAAAACGAGTTCCCGGCAGATGAAAGAAACCCGCGGATCGCCTACGCCGCCATCCGCGACGAGCTGATGCTGGATGGCAACTCACGGCAAAACCTGGCCACGTTCTGCCAGACCTGGGAGGAGCCTCAGGTGCATGACTTGATGGATGATTGCATCGACAAAAACATGGTGGACAAGGACGAGTATCCACAAACCGCCGAGATCGAGGCACGCTGCGTGCGCATGTTGTCCGACCTGTGGCATTCGCCGGCGGGCGTGAACGCTGTTGGAACCTCCACCACTGGGTCCAGTGAAGCTGCGATGCTCGGTGGCATGGGCATGAAGCGCCGCTGGGAAGCACAGCGCAAGGCCGCGGGCAAACCCATCGACAAGCCTAATTTAATCACCGGTCCGGTGCAGATCTGCTGGCACAAATTTACCCGTTACTGGGACATAGAACACCGCGAAATCCCCATGGAAAATGGGCGCTTGTTGATGACACCAGAAGAGGTCCTGAAGCGCTGCGATGAAAATACGATTGGTGTTGTGCCGACGCTTGGCGTGACGTTTACCGGTCAATTCGAACCGGTGAAAGGCGTCTCCGACGCCCTCGATCAATACCAGCAGGAAACCGGCATCAATATTCCGATTCACGTGGACGGCGCCAGCGGAGGTTTTCTCGCCCCGTTTTGCGCACCGCAGCTGGAATGGGATTTCAGGCTGCCCCGGGTCAAATCCATCAACTCCTCCGGGCACAAGTTTGGTCTTGCGCCGCTGGGAGTCGGCTGGGCGATCTGGCGAGAACCGAAGGATCTCCCGGAGGAACTGATTTTCTGGGTAAACTACCTGGGCGGCAACATGCGCGACATCGCCCTGAACTTCTCCCGACCTGGCGGGCAGGTCGTTTGCCAGTATTACAACTTCATTCGACTTGGCAGGGAAGGCTACACCAAGATCCATGGGCAGTGCTATGAGACCGCGCAATATCTCGCCGCGGAGATCGAAAAACTGGGCCCGTTCGAGATTATTTATGGCGGCAAAGAAGATGGCGGCATACCCTCGTGTTGCTGGAAAATGAAGGACGGCGAGGACCCCGGCTTCAGCCTGTTTGACTTTGCCGATCGCCTCCGCAGTCGCGGGTGGCAGGTGCCCGCCTACGCTTTGCCGGCGAATTGCCAGGACCTGCCGATTCAACGAATCCTTGTCCGTCACGGCGTCACCTACGACCTTGCCTCCCTGTTGCTCAAGGATATGAAAGCGTCCCTGGACTACTTGAAGAAGCATCCCCTGCAGTCATCGCTGACCAGCGAGGAGGCCTCTGGTTTTCATCATTGAGGCCAGCACAGTAAGCGGCACCGGGTGGTGGCGGAACCCGTGAATCCAGGTCACGAAGAGGACACACCGCCCGGGCCGGTCGAAACAACCGGACCATGGCCATTCATTACCCGGCGCGTGTTCAAGGATGCACGGGATTCGCAACAGGCCTGGTTATCGCGTGAGCACCGCAAGGGATTGGCCAGGCGCGCCAGGCTGACAGATTGGCACCAAACCGGGAGCTGGTTCTGGGCGCCGGGCGAACTGAACTGGTGGATTGGAACCGTCTTTGCGCTTGGGGCCTTCCTCTTCGCCGCCGGCTGTTTGTTCAGCCTTTCGCCGTCTCTCGACCAGTGGTTCAAGCTGACTTCCACCCAGGTCAATGCGATATTCTTCGCCGGATCCATTCCCTTCACAACGGCCGCTTACCTGCAACTCTACCAGGCAGCTAATGCACCCGTTGGCCACAGCGCCAACACGCAGACACCCCGCCAACGTCGGTTCTTGGGGTGGCGACCAAAGGATATCGGCTGGCTGAGTTGCGCGCTGCAGTTTCCGGGCACCGTGCTGTTCAATTTCAATACCTTTGATGCCCTGATTCCGGGGCTGAACTGGTGGCAGCAGGACCTGGAGATCTGGGCGCCGAATATCGTCGGTTCTATATTGTTCCTTGCCTCCGGTTATCTGGCATTCATCGAGACCTGCCATGCCTACTTTGCCTGGAAACCGCGTGAGCTTTCCTGGTGGGTCACCTTCTTCAACCTGCTGGGCTGCATTGGATTTATGATCGCCGCTGTTTTTGCCATCGTGCTTCCGGGCAAACCCAACGAAACCATGATCACCCTTTCAGTGGCGTTTGTATTGCAGGGTGCGGTTTGTTTTTTCCTCGGCTCACTTTTGATGCTTCCGGAGGCTAATGTGGCTACCGGCCCGGAAGCAGCAGGGGCGGAAAAATCGTGAACTGAAGCGGAGCGATGAGTTGTTACGTAATTCAGCCATCGAGTAAATTGTAAAAGCCAACGTTATCTCGACGCTGGCCTCTCGCGTTGGCACCAAGGCGCCTTCGGGCTCCGATGGTGAGGTATTGGCTGAAGTCACCATGGAGTGAAGGAGGTTTTGTGCGGTTCAATGTCGCCCAGGACACCGCTATCAACAAAGTGTCCGCTCAATGACCTTGACCACAGGCCCTGCGGCTGAAACACTGGGTTCACACCCAGCCCAGGGGCACAGCCATGATCAATCGTCGCCAGGTTTTACAGATGAGCGCCGGCATGTTGGCAACCCAGTCACTGGGGTTGCATGCGGACCCAGTTGCCGATTTGCCACTGATCCAACGCCCCATACCCGGCTCCGGGGAACTGCTTCCCGCCATCGGCATGGGTACCTCTCGCACCTTTGATACCAAGGCCAGCCCGGTCGCGCTGGCCAAACTTTCCCTCATTGTAGAAACCCTGGCCGCCGGACAGGGTACGGTGATCGACTCATCCCCCATGTATGGCGCAGCAGAAACCCGGGTGGGGGATGTATTGCGAACCATGGAAAATCCTCCACCCATCTTCGCGGCGACCAAAGTATGGGTCAGCGGTGAAGAGCAGGGTATCGCACAAATGGAGGAATCCGCACGGCGCATGAACGTGGAGCGCTTTGATCTCATCGCGGTGCACAACCTGAAGGACTGGAAAACCCACCTGGGCACACTCAAGCGCTGGAAAGAGGAAGGCAAGGTACGCTACATAGGCATCACCACTTCACACGGGCGCGATCACGAACAGTTCCTGGAGGTGATGCGCACTGAGCCGCTGGACTTTGTGCAGTTTAGCTACAATATCGAGGATCGCGTGGCTGAAGAAAAATTACTGCCGCTGGCACAGGAGCGCAAAATTGCGACGATGATCAACCGTCCTTTCCAACGTGGCTCGCTGTTTGGAAAATCCCGCGGACACGCACTACCAGATATGGCAGCGGAGCTCGATTGCAGCAGTTGGGCGCAGTTCTACCTGAAGTTTATCCTTGGCCACCCCGCCGTAACCTGTATCATCCCCGCTACCGCCAAGGCGCACCACATGACAGACAACATGAAGGCGAATTTCGGGCGCGTTCCCGACGCCGACCAACGAGTAGCCATGCTAAAGGTTTTCGAATCACTCTAGAATGACAACAGACAACACGCAACACAGTGCACTGCAGCGCATTCTTTCGCGCGCCTGCGATATCGAGCCGCATGAGACACGGGCCACCCTCGCCTCTTTCATGTTGGTGTTATTACTCATGGGCTCCTATTACATACTGCGGCCGGTCAGGGACGCACTGGCCAGTGACTGGACCGACGCCGAGGTCAGCTGGCTGTGGACCTTCACATTTTTCATCAGCACCTTTGCCGTCTCACTGTACGGCGGAGCCGTCACTCGCATACGTTTCCAGCGACTGGTTCCCTCGGTCTACGGCATGTTCGCCTTTAGTTTCGTGCTGTTCTACCTGGGCAGCCAGTCACTCAATGATCGGGTGATTCTGGATAAGGCGTTTTACCTGTGGATAAGCGTATTCAGCCTGTTCCATATCTCCGTGTTCTGGAGTTTCATGGCGGATACTTTTTCCAAGCCGCAGGCCACCCGACTGTTCGGCTTCATCGGGGCCGGCGCCAGCATCGGCGCTATCATTGGCCCGGCTGTCGCAGCCCTGCTGGTAGGTGACCTGGGTACCGATCCGCTGTTACTCATTGCCGCGGCACTGGTCGCAGTCACATTGCCACTGGTCAATTGGCTACAGCACCTGAAGCAAACGGACCTGCGAAACCAGGCAGTAGCCGTCGACCCGGCCGATCTGCAATCGATTGGCGGTAGTCCCCTGGCCGGATTTTCCGAGTTCATCAATAGTCGCTATTTACTCGGCATCGGGCTGTTCATCTTTTTCTACACGTCGATCAGCTCTTTCGTCTATTTTGAACTCAAGAACCTGCTGGCGGATTACGACAGGGAAACCCGCTCGCAAATCTGGGCGAGCATGGATCTGGCGGTAAACAGCCTGACCATCCTGGTCGCGGCCTTTGCCACCGGACGCATGGCAAAATACCTGGGCCTGCCCTTCACCCTGGCGTCGATACCCGTGCTGATTGGCGTGGGCATGCTGCTGCTGGCGGCGGCTCCCATGGTCGGCGTGGTCGTGGCTATACAGATCATCCGGCGGGCGGGTAACTACGCGGTTTCAAGACCGGCCAGGGAGATCCTGTTTACCGCAGTGGATCGGGAGGTGCGCTTCAAGGCCAAGCCGGTGATCGACATCGTCATCTACCGCGGCGGCGATATGCTCAATGCCTGGGCTTTTACCGCCCTGACCCAGGGTTTGGGCCTGGGGCTGGCCGCTGTGGCATTGGTGGGCGCCGGTATTGCTGCGCTATGGGCTATGACCGGTATCTACCTGGGTCGGCAGTTCAAGCAAATGAACCCCGATGACACTAAAGACGATGGCGCGCATGAAGAAGAGACGCTACAAGTTGAATAGTTGAGCCGCGGGGCAATCCCTGCCCACTATCCCACCGCAGACGCTACCACCTGTGCCCGCTAGGTCTATACTTCCCTATCAGTGAAAAAATACAAGGTGAACTACCATGGCAACTGCTGCTGAATACGATCTGGGACCCAATACCTTCCCACGGGGCTGGTTTATTGTGGCCGAGAGCAAGGAACTGGATGAAGGCCCGATGGCCGTGCGCTTCTTCGGCCAGGACCTGGCCCTGTACCGCGGTGAAAGTGGCAAGCCGGTACTGCTGGATGCCTATTGCGCCCATATGGGCACCCACCTGACAGCCAGCACCAGTGCGATGATCGTCAAGAACGGCGAGCAGATCGAAGGCGATTCCATTCGCTGCCCCTATCACGGCTGGCGCTATAGCTGTGACGGTGACGTCGATAACATCCCCTACTCCGAAGGCCCCTATCCCAAATCTGCTTCCATCCGCTCCTATCCGGTAGTGGATAACATGGGCTGCGTTATGGTCTGGTACGACCCGGACGGCCGCGAGCCGGACTACGACGCTCCCTTCCTGCCGGAGTGGGACGACCCCCAGTGGGTGCGCTGGGAACTGGACCACCTGGGTGCATTGCCGATTCATTCCCAGGAAATCCTGGATAACATGGCGGACGTACGCCACCTTGGGCCCACCCATGGCGCGCCCAGTGAATACTTTGAAAACGAATTTATCGATCACGTTTACATCCAGCGCCAGGGTGGCGAGATGCAGTTGTACGATACCTACCTGTACACCACCACCTGGTATACCGGCCCTGGCATCCTGTTATCGAAGCAGGTGTTTGCGGGCAATGTAATCTATGAGCTGATCGCCAATACGCCGGTAGATGACGGCCTGACCAAGTGTTGGCACGGCTGCCTGTTCAAGGGCAGTGCTGCTGCAGCCACCGCGGAAGATCGCGAGGCGGCCAAGCAGGCCCAGGCGGGTGCGTTGGAGGCCTTTGGTGCTGACTTTAACGTGTGGCAGAACAAGCGACCGGCGTTGAAGATCATGCAGTTGAAGACTGATGGGCCGTTTCGTGTGGGACGTAAGTGGTATTCGCAGTTCTTTGCGACACCTGACGATGCGGCGACTGTGCGGTCGGAGGTTAATGGTGTGCTGCATACGGAGGGGATGGCGACTCCTGCCGATTCCAATCATTCTATTGATGATGGCTTGCCCTTCTAGTTGGTAGATATCAAATGTACAGCCGGGTCGTGCCGGGGGTTGCCCCATCGAACGGCCATAACGAAGGCGCGCCAATCCGGCTGCTGCGCAACTCGACAATTATTGCTGCGCAATAATCTGGACTCGGGCAGTGCTCGCAGACTGCCCCGGATTGGCGCGCCTTCGTTACGCATGGCCTGATATTCGATGGGGCAACCCCCGGCACGACCCTCCATTGCAGTATCTTGCTACATTGTAAATTCCTGGTAGCGAATTGAGTCATTGGGTGAAATCTTCAGTAAGATGCGCGGTCTATATGGCTAACACACTGTATTCACCTTAGGCACCTGATTTCATGAAACGACTGCTGTTGCTCACCCTTGCCTTTAGCCTGCTCCCGGCCTGCACCACCAGTCCCACGGGGCGCTCGCAGTTGATGTTGGTCTCACCTCAGTCTGCCATTGTGGAATCGAAGAAGGCCTATCTGAGCACGGTTAACGAGTTGGACAAGAAAGACCAGTTGGTCACAGATCCCGCCATGGTTAGCCGGGTGGCCCGTATCACGGGGCGGCTGGTGACCGTCGCTGTTGAAAAATTTCCCTTCTCGGCAAACTGGGAATGGAGTGTCGCCATCGTAGACGACCCGGAAGTGGTCAACGCCTGGTGTATGGCGGGCGGGCGCATGGCGGTTTACACCGGCCTGTTTGAAAAGCTGCACCTGACGGACGATGAGTTTGCCCAGATCATGGGACATGAAATTTCCCACGCCCTGGCCAACCACACGGCGGAGCGCATGTCGCGCGCGATGCTTGGCACGCTGGGCGTGGTAGCAGTCGGCGCCATGTCCGATAAACCGGGTGTGGCCATGACCGGCGCTGCACTCGCCGCGAAAGTGGCATTGGATCTACCCAATAGTCGCACGGCGGAATCGGAAGCGGACCAGATTGGCATGGAGCTGGCGGTGCGCGCGGGCTTTGACCCGGATGCGGCGGTGACCTTGTGGCAGAAAATGGGTGCCCAGGGTGGCTCGAAACCGCCGGAGTTCCTCAGTACGCACCCGGCGCCGGGCAACCGCGAGGCGGCCCTTGCCGCGATGATACCCACCATGCGTAAGCTGAACCCCACGGGGCAGCGCTCCGCCATGCACCCGGTGACAATTGTGCGCTAGCAGTTTCAAAATTACCCTTGTCGCGCAGTGCTTTTGCGGTAATATCAACCGCATAACTTCGTAGTCCTACTGACAGGCTGAATGATGAAAAGACTCTTTCTCGTTTTATTTCTGGCAACAACCGCAAGCAGCGCCAATGCCAGCGGCTGGCCCTGGCAGGATGCACCTGAACAGCCCCTGGATTACTGCGCCGGGCTAGTCGTGGGCGGCCTGCACTCAGACCGGATGGAGGGCGTATCCAGAACCGAGCTGTGGCTCGCCTGGGGCTACCTGATAAGATCAGGCGCCCTGAAACAGGGTACCACCACCGAGGGTTTCAAGACGGGCCGCGAGCAGTTCAGC
>CBDTVJ010000181.1:0-7612 GCA_965363655.1 uncultured Halieaceae bacterium
CACAGCTATTACACCAATGCTTCGGGACACGCTTCTTTTTTGTTTGCTGGAAATTTCAAGGAGTGGGTGGCGCTACACGAAGCCACGGACTTGAACGAATATAACCTGGCTTGATGTTTTTGTCGTGTGCCTGGTGGCTATACCGCAGTATACGAAAAGTCATGATCAAGGAGCTGTCTGGTATGGAAGGTCCACTTAAGGGCCTGTAGTTCGAACCGCAAGTGGACCTTCCATACCAGACAGCGGGTTCAACACACCATCGTCTACAACCCCAGGAAGCACCATCCAGGCCCGGCCCAATTCAGGCAGAAAGTTCGTATTTGCGCACCATCCCCCGCATTTGGTCATAACTGAGCCCCAGAGCATCCGCTGCACGTCGCTGGTTCTGGCCGTTTGCTGTCAGCGCCTCGCGCAGCAGTTGCATTTCGAACGCCCTTGTCTGCATCTGGAAATCAAGGGGTTTCGTCGCTGCTGCAAGATCATCGTCTGAAGATATTGCCAGCGCCACCCTGGATTCCGTTTCCTCATAGGGAGACAGGAACGGATCGACAACGACCGTATCGATGGGTCGTTCAGGGTCTGCCCAGCGGTAGAGGGAGCGCTCCACGGCGTTCTTCAATTCCCTTACATTCCCGGGCCAGGCGTACTCCTGTAAATCTTTCATAGCTGCCCCGGAGAAACCGGCAAACAGGTCCCAGCCCAGCTCGGCGCACATCTGCATCGCGAAGTGCTCTGCCAGTTCGAGAATGTCTTCCTGGCGGTGGCGCAGGGCAGGGAGGTGCACCACGTCAAAACTGAGGCGATCGAGCAGGTCCGCCCGGAACTCTTTCTCTGCGGCCATTTCCCTGAGGTCCGCGTTGGTGGCGGCGATAACGCGCACGTCCACTTGCAGGGTTTCCTGTCCGCCCAGTCGTTCAAACTCACCATACTCCACCAGGCGCAGCAGTTTTTCCTGCAGGCGCATAGACATGGTGGCCAATTCGTCGAGGAACAGGGTGCCGCCATCAGCCCGCTCAAAGCGCCCGTGGTGGGTGCGCGTGGCGCCGGTAAAGGCACCGGGTTCATGGCCGAACAATTCAGACTCCAGCAGACTGTCCGCCATGGCGGCACAGTTCACCTTCACCAGGTCGGCATCCCAGCGGGTGGACAGGTAGTGAAGTCGTTGTGCGGCCAGCTCTTTGCC
Source organism: uncultured Halieaceae bacterium (assembly GCA_965363655.1). GTDB lineage: Bacteria > Pseudomonadota > Gammaproteobacteria > Pseudomonadales > Halieaceae > Marimicrobium. The sequence goes on from CBDTVJ010000181.1 coordinate 1,184, forward strand.
TGTGCCCCGCTCGCCGACAATCAGGATTGGCCGATTGATTTTGGCCAGGTGTGACAGCTGGTCCAGCGCCTGGGCCAGGGCCGGGGAGTTGCCAATCATGCTCTCTTGCTGTCTCATAAGGTGTAAAATACCATTTTATGAGGTTAAATAAACATATTAAGCGGTATATATAACCTATAAATGAGCTAAATTTCACCCGTCAAAATGCTAAAAACTGAAAATATTGTTAAAATACAAAGAGATAGGATTCTTGGCACGATTCCTGATACATAAATACCGTAGACGCCAGGCAAGCAGCAGGCGTCAGAGAGCTAACAGAGAGGGGTGGCGATGATGGACAGAGCTGGAGAACGACAGCTGGTGTATACGGCACTGTTTATCCTTTGCAGTGCTATCGCCATCCTCGCCGGCCCGATGGCGGGTATCGGGAGCTTCGCGCAGGTCATGGTAGTTATTGAACTCGCATATCTGATCGTGATACCGCAGCAGCGTGGTGACACCGGTCGCCGCGGATAGAAAACGTAATAGGAGAAAGATCATGGGTATATTTTCACGTATGACGGACATCATCAATTCCAACCTCAATGCGATGCTGGATTCCGCCGAGGACCCTGAAAAGATGGTGCGCCTGATTATCCAGGAAATGGAAGATACGCTGGTAGAGGTGCGCAGTTCATCCGCCAGGGTGTTGGCTGACCGCAAAGCGGCTGCCCGCCGCCTGGAACAGGTACAGGCCGAAGCTGTCAGCTGGGAGGAGAAAGCGCGCCTGGCGATTACCAAGGAGCGCGAGGACCTGGCCCGGGCTGCACTGCAGGAAAAACGTGCGATTGAGGAAGAGGTCGCGCTGGTAGAAGTCGAGTTGCAGGCCACTGATGATCACATCACCCAGCTTGGGGAGGAAGTGTCACAGCTGCAGCAGAAGCTGGACGAGGCGCGCGCCAAGCAGAAAGCGCTTACCATGCGCGGTAAGACGGTAGAGTCGCGGATCAAGGTTAAGCGACAGATACAGCGCGAGGCTATCGACGATGCATTCCACCGTTTTGAGCGCTTTGAGCGGCGCATGGATACGCTGGAAAGCCAGTTGGAGTCCATGGATATTGGCAGGGATGTGTCACCGGACCTGGCGGCACAGATCAACACGCTGGAGGATGATGAGCTGATCAGTGGTGAGATCGAGCGCCTGAAGAAAGAAATGGGCGGCGAGCAAAAGGCCTGATCGAGTTGTCGTACTTCCCTGGGTATCGCCTACTATAATGGCGGCAAGTTTACGAGACGCCCGGTCGTCTAAGGAAAGAATAGATGGAATTTTGGAAATTCATGTTCGTCCCCACCATCCTGTTGCTGACAGTTGTGGCACCGATGTGGATCACCATGCACTACCGCAGTGTGAGCCGATCGTCCCGCAGCCTGAACCAGGTGGACAGGGAATCCATAGAACACATGCTTGAAACGGTAGATAAATTGACCGATCGAATTGGCACGCTGGAATCGATCCTGGATGACGACCAGCCCCAGTGGCGCCAGCAGGTCGGACGCAGAGAGCAGGACAAGGAGGAGTAGAGTTATGTCCAGAAGAGATCGCCGGCGTCGCCGGCAGCACAGTAGGGGATTCTCAGGCGGTAGCCGTCGCTTTAGTAGCAAACGGCAGGCCGGATGGGGAATGAATATTTATCGCAATACCCGTGAGGGCAAGATTGCCGGCGTATCGGCGGGGCTGGCAGATTACTGGGATATTGCTCCCTGGGTAGTGCGCCTGATGTGGGTGGGTGCGTTTCTCTTTACCGGGACGCTGGCCCTGTGGTTGTACCTCGGCATATGGTTGGTGCTGGCGCCCCGACCTTACCGACCCGCCGTCGATGGCGGTGCTGATGATGAGCTGGATTACGAGCCGGTGGAAATCGATATGGAATATGATGAGCGCCACCACGACTATCGTCCGCGCAAGGTATTTCGTTACAGTGACAGCAGCTCAGTGCGCTTGCAGCGTGCCAGGGATCGCCTGGATGCAGCCCTGCACCGGGTGGAGGGTATGGAGTCCTATGTCACCTCTCGCCAGTACCAGTTGAACAAGGAGTTCTCAAAGCTATAGGGCCGCATCGGCGCGGGTGATCCGCTGCGGGTGGGTATAGACCGTCGCCCGGGATTCCCGCACAAAGCCGCACAGGGTTACCCTGAATTTGTCCGCCACCTCGATGGCCAGTGAGGTGGGGGCACTGACCGCCAGCATTACTTCCAGGCCTGTACGCACCGCCTTGAGTACCATTTCCAGGCTGAGTCGACTGGACAGAACGATGCCACATCCTGAGAGATCCCCGCGCTGCAGCAGCACCATGCCAATGACCTTGTCCATGGCATTGTGGCGCCCCAGGTCTTCCGCTACGGCCAGTACCTCGCCGCCGGCGTCAAAAATCGCCGCAGCATGCGAGCCGCCGGTTTGCGCGAAGATCGTCTGGCCCAGCCGCATTTGCGCCATCAGTCCAGCGAATTGTCGATGGTTTACCCGCAGGGTATCGGCAACGGTGGGAAGTTCCAGGGCGTTGTCCTGCAGGATTTCCCGGGGGCCGCAAATGCCGCAGGAACTATTGATGACTACGTTGGCGCGGGTAACCCGTACCTGTTCGGGATTGTGTAGTTGTAGCTGCACAACGCCCTGCTCCCTGGGGCAGACGGATACACTTTTTATGTCGGCAAGCTCGCCTATCAGGCCTTCGGAGAGGGCAAAACCCAGGGCCAGGCAGAGGCCCTCGGGACGTTCTTCGTCACCGAGCAAGCCATCTTCAACAGTGTATCCCTGGGCAGTGTTGTCCAGGGTGGTGGGGGTCCACATCAGCGTGTAATGGCCCACCGACTCCACATTGAGTGTCAGCGCATCTTCCTCGACTACCTGGCACAGGGCCGCCTCGGCAGTTGAGCCGCCCTCACCGAGATAAAGCGCGCTCACATCTACTACACCTTCTTTCACGCCGTCATCCTGTGCCATCGAGCCCTCTGTGCCCCTCTAATAGCCCCTTGGGGCTGTCTTTCTGTACCGATACTGTGAGCCAGTATACGCCACAAGGTACAGTGGCCAGGGCTGGATATTGCCCCTTATGTTAATCTTTGCTATCTATCGATCATAATTATTAGAAAACGGGGCTTTGGAAATGTCGGAACAGGAACCCTATGTGCCGCCACCCAGTTGGCTGCTGGCCTTAACTGAGGCGCACCGCGCGGTGGCCGAGATCATCTCGCTGGGTGTTACACGCCGCACCTTGAATAAAATCGCGCCGCGGGGCGATGGCCACCCGGTCATGGTATTACCTGGCTTCCTGGGCGGCGATGGCTATAACAGGGCCCTGCGTGGGTTTCTTACGCGGCTGGGCTATGCCGTGCACGGCTGGGGCATGGGCCGTAACCTGGGCCCCCGTGATGGTGTGCTTGAAGGTCTGGAAGAGCGCATGCAACAACTTCATGAACGCTATGAGAGCCCGATTTCGCTGGTGGGGCACAGTCTCGGCGGTATCTTCGCCAGGGAGCTGGCCAGGGAATACCCCGACCGGGTGCGGCAGGTTATTTCCCTGGGCAGTCCCTTCGGCGAGGGCAGGATGACAGCATCGATACCCGCGCGATTGTTCACCGCGCTGAACCCGACGGAAGAGTTACCTATTGATCAGGATTTGCTGGCCCAGGCGCCGCCAGTGCCTACCACTGCGATCTATTCCAAGGGCGATGGGATTGTGAATTGGCAGACCACCTTCCAAAAGGATGGCCACGCTGAATCCCAGAGTATTCAGGTGCGCGGCAGTCACTGCGGGATGAGCTTCAATCCCTCGATCTGGTTACTGGTGGCGGAGTGCCTGGCCACACCGACGGACCGGTGGCAGCCCTTTAAGCCGCGCAGTTGGCGCAACCTGGTTTACCCCGCCGTTCATTGACAGAAGCTGCAGTAGAACAGGAATTCATTTATCCAAACAGGTCCGCCTGCCCATAATGGCGGGCCAGCTGGCGTCTTTTGTCGCGTGGCAGTGGCGCCACGAACAAATCGTTTCTGGTCGATACTTGTTCCCCTTTATTTAATCCCAGGCGTTTGCAGCAAACACCAAAACGCTGCTCCAACAGGTCGGCGAAGGTGCCGGTGCCGCGCATGCGACGCCCGAAGCGGCTGTCGGAATCGGCGCCATCCCGGCTCTGGCGTATCAGGCTGATCACGTGCCTGGCCCGCAGCGGGTAGTGCTCATACAGCCACTCAAAGAACAAATCGCGGATTTCCAGCGGCAGGCGCAGGAGCATGTACGCTGCAGACTGCGCGCCGGCATTGTGTGCCTGGGCCAGAATATGTTCCATGTCGCAGTCGTTGAGTGCCGGGATGACCGGCGCAAACAGTACGCTAACGGGGACGCCTGCGCTGCTCAGGGCCTCCATTGCAGCGAGCCTGGCCTGGTGCGAGGCGGCCCGCGGTTCCATCAGGCGTTTGAGATCGGCATCCAGGGTGGTGACACTCATTGCCACCGAGCACAAATTGTCCGCCGCCATCTCCGCCAGGATATCGATATCCCGGGTAACCAGCGCGCCCTTGGTGATGATCGCCACCGGGTGACGCTGGCGCTGCAGGACTTCGAGGATTTTCCGGGTAATACCGTGAGTCTTTTCCACCGGTTGATAGGGGTCGGTGTTGGCGCCCAGGGTGATAGTGCTGCAGCGATAGCCGGGGCGCGCCAGTTCACTTTCCAGTAGCTCGGCAGCGTTTTGCTTGTAGGTCAATTTTGTTTCGAAATCGACCCCCGGGGATAAGTCGAGGTAGGCGTGAGTAGGGCGGGCGTAGCAGTAAATGCAGCCGTGCTCGCAGCCCTGGTAAGGGTTGATTGACTGGTCGAAGGGAATGTCGGGCGAAGAATTGCGCGATATAATGCTGCGCGCCTGTACGGCCCGGCATTCTGATACCGGTGTTGGGCCTTCGATACCGTCGTCCCAATCAACGCGGGTCGGCTGGAAGCGGTTATGCGGATTGCTGAGGGCGCCGCGGCCTTTGTGCACCGTGCGCTGTCGGGCAATGAGATCGGTATTTTCAGCCATATTCCACCACTAGTACTGTATAAATACACAGTATACAGCTTGAGCGCAGACTTCAAGGCTGCAATCGTTATGCAGCCTACAACTGCAGCGGAGAAAAGTCGGGTGCAAGAGGTCGATTACACGTCCACATCAAGGTTTAATTGGGATAGATTTGATCCAGGACGTTACGCGGCTGCCTCACAGGCTCTATAATTTCGCGTAGACAACTTAATTTACCAGGGGATTGAATGTGGGCAAAATACTGATCGTTGCCGATATAGAGGATAAATGCTTCGCCACGCCCAGGGGGTTGGAACTGGCGGCAAAGCTGGACCATGCGGTTGAGGTGGTGGCGTTTACCTATGCGCCTTTGCGCTCGCTCAAGGTGAGTGCCCGGGAGCAGACCAGGATGCGCAAGGCACTGTTAACCGACCGTGAAGAGAAAGTGCAGGCGCGCATCGACAAATACAAAAAGCCTGGACAGAAGGTCGGCCTCAAGGTGGTCTGGGAAAAGGATATCGAACAGTGGATTACCAGGCAGTGCGTCGGCGACAAATATATCGGAGTGGTGAAAACCGGTAACCGATCAGAGTCGCTGGTGCATACCTCAACGGACTGGGGCCTGTTGCGCAATTGCCCGGTGCCGGTACTGATGGTGTCGGAAAAAAGGTGGCATAGAGCCAAGCCGGTTATGGTTACCCTGGATTTAGCCACTACTATTGCCACCAAGAAGGCCCTGAACCGCAAGGTGCTGGGGGTGGCCCAGGTCTTGGCCCAGACGCTGCAGGTGGAACTGGAAATCATCACCGCTATCGAGATTCCCACACTGTTATCCGATCTCGACCTGGTGGATCCCATTGAGTATGTGCAGCAAGCCAGGGACACCATGAAGCCGCAGATAAAAAAGCTGGCGGCGGAGTTCGATATCCCTGAATCCTCTTTCTACTGTAAACGCGGTCCTGTGGAGAAAGTGATTAGTAGCCGGGCAGCCAAGGTGCGGGCCCAGATCGTGGTGATGGGCACAGTCGCCCGCAAGGGTGTAAAAGCGCGCCTGTTGGGCAATACGGCGGAAAAGGTGTTGCGCCACCTGAAGACCGATGTGCTGGCGATAAAACCCTGATTTTTTTTGCCGATTTCCTTGCTATCTCGCAGATTACGTCTATTTTTCATTCAGCACGTTGCATTCCCTGCACGTGCTGACACGTCCCCTGGCCGATGTTTCTGCCCCGAAGCATACGGCTATTTGGCCCGCTTTCATTCTGTGAAATGCGGGCTTTTTTATGTTTAAACATATCATTAAGGCTTCATCTTAAAGTAAACTATTAAGATGCTTGTTACTCATGGAGAGGGTTTTTGACAGGCAATGCGCTGCAACCGAATTTGTAGATCGGAAGAGCA
>CBDTVJ010000182.1:0-7606 GCA_965363655.1 uncultured Halieaceae bacterium
GTGGCTTCAACCAACGCCGGGAACTGGCGGGAAATACCGGCGAGTTTGACGAGGAAACCGCCACTAACTATGAACTGGGCTGGAAAGGTTCAACGCAGGACCGGCGCCTGCAATTCAACGGCACCTTTTACTATGTCACTTACGACGACTTTCAAACACAGGCTTTCGATGGCTCCAGCATCAGGGTCACCAACGCCGGCTCCATGGAGAGCTATGGTACGGAACTGGAACTTATTTTCATTCCCTTCGCCAATATGACCGCCAGTACCGCCATTGGCTACAACAAGGCAGAGTACGATGATTTTGACAACGGACAGTGCACCGTGGACCAGGAATTCTACGAGTACTACATAGAGGGTGGTGCCCAGAATGGATCACCCGGTATAAACCAGCCGTGCACACAGGACCTCGCCGGGGAATCAATCGATAACGCACCGGAGTGGACTGTGAGTTCCTTCGTGCAGTACGACATGGACCTGACTGATAACCTGGTGGGCATTGCGCGTCTGGAGCACAGTTATATAGACAGCTTCTATCTCGACCAGGATCTTGATCCGAATCTCGAGAACGATGACGTCAACCTGATCAACCTGCGACTTACATTGACCAATGCTGATAACAGCTGGGAAGTGGCAGCCTGGGGACGCAACCTGCTGGATGAAGAGTACTACGGTATTGGTCTTGATATACCGACTCTGGGTGGCTACGCGGGTGTTACCGCACCCGGTATTGTCGGCGGGATTACCCTGCGCTACAGGCACTAGTCCCTCATTGGCGGCCAGGCTAGGCTGGGCCGGCCCTTGCTGAGCTGAGCGGGAAGGAAGATACTTGCACAGTGCTTACTGACGCTGCACAAAGGGAGGATAAAGAAAATGTCTGAAGAAGCTGTTATCGCAACTGACCAGGGCAGCGGTCGTGTCTCCACCCCCAAAAAGCTCGGCTTCTACGCCAACTGGGGACCCCAGGCCTGGATAGACATGTGGATGTCCAACTCCATGCTGGTGAAAAAGGCCATGCCTATCATCAGCCATACCTTTGTCCCCATCCTGCGCCTGTCTGGCGACAAAGAACAAGTCGATCGCGACTATGAAGAAATCAAGTCCCGCCGCGAGATCATTCGTTGGTACGACTCGCCCCACGAAAAGTGGCGCATACGCTACGGCAACTTTGTGCGCGAGGTAGAATGGGCGCTGCTGGAACTGCGTAAGTACTACAGCCAGAAGCAGTACGAGGAAATTGTTATCGGCACCTCTGTGGCGTTATCCAAGGAAAACTCCGCCGACTTCCTGGATATGATGAACAGCATGTCGGATAAGAACAAAAACAAGAAAGCCAAACCGAACAAAAATGGCTCCACCAAACCTGGACGTTGGAGCACATTTTTATTTGAGACCTTCAACCCTGCACACTGGCTGACCGGCCCTGCAACCATTACTGAATTCGACCCGGCTAATGGCCTCACGGTGATGGAAATTCCCGATTGTGGTTGGCACACCTGCGGCCCCCAGGAGCGCTTGCCCAACCCCAACGCACTGCCCGAAGAAGGCTGTCTCAATATTTGCAAAGGCCCCTTTGAGGCCATGTTCAAAGGTGAGAATGGCGGACTGAAAATGGAGTTCGATCCGCACCTGCCCGAGACATCCTGCACCGTCAGAATGAGCTGGGCGACGAACTAGATCGAGGTGGGAAAGCTCACCCGATTCTTTGCCGGCCGCAAAGACCTGTGGCAGCTGCAACAGGAACTTGAGGCGCTGCGTAAGGAAAACCTTAAGTTAAGCGCGCAAAATGACAGCATGCGCAGCGGTATGCGCCGCTGTGTTACCTGCGAATACCGAATCGACTACAAGCAGCGCCAGGGCAGCGCCCCGGTACTGGACAAGTCAGCGTCTTCATCCCCCGTGGATGACCAGGCACACTAGCCACGCAATCACAGCAACTGAGAGGAACACCATGTCAGTAATTCTAGTCACCGGCGCCAGTACCGGCATCGGCCAGGAAACAGCCCTGCACATGGCCCGTCAGGGCCATGAAATCTACGCGTCTGTGCGTAACCCCGACACCGCCGACGAGCTCAAGGAGAAGATCGCCGCGGAAAACCTGCCGGTATCTGTCATCAGGCTCGACCTGGTAAAACCTGAGACTATCGATACGGCCATCGCCGAAATCCTGCAACGCAGTGGCCGCCTTGACGCGCTGGTCGCCAATGCGGGTATTGGTGCTGGCTCTTCCGTGGAGGAGACCGGAATGGACGTGGTGCGGGAAATCTTTGAAACCAATTATTTCGGTAATGTCAGCCTGCTACGGGCGGTCACTCCCGTGTTGCGCCAGCAGCGCTCCGGCGCCATTGTGGTGGTCGGCTCGCTCGCCGGTCGCTACGCCGCAGGTTGCCACGCCCACTACTCCGCGTCCAAGTGGGCCATGGAGGGACTGTGCGAGTCACTGGCGCAGGAGATGGCAGAGTTTGATGTCAGGGTCTCTATCGTTGAGCCGGGCTGTGTCGTGACCCCCATGTGGACCAAGGTCACACCTTCAGAGGCCCCTCCCCTCTATCCGGTGAATGTGCAGCGACTGACACGATTTTTCGAGTTCGGGCTGGGCCGCCCTGCCATGCCCCTGGAGGTCGCGCAGGCTATTGAACAAGCGATTACCGCAGACCAGCCGCCCTTCCGTATTCCTGTGGGCAAAGATGCCAACGAGGTTATCGCCGGCAGGGCCAGCGTCTCTGAAAACGACTGGGTTGCAGCACTGTGCACCAAGGGCGATGCATTTTATGATCGCTGGCTCGATATTGTCGGGGTGGACTACTTCAGGGACACGGATTAATCCATCCGGGCAAGCACCTTGCACTGGTGACTGGGGTTACGCAGTGCCTCAAAGGCATCCGGTAATTCATCCAGGCCGACAATGTCGGTAATCATGGGGGATATGTCAATGCGCCGTTCCCCCAGCATCGCCACACAGGTATCGAAATCGTCTTTGGTGTAGGCGATCGCGAATTGTATCTGTAATTCCTTGATCAATCCGAAGAACGGCATGATGCTGTCCGGTTGCTCACACACACCCACCGGGATGATTTTTCCCCGTTGTGGTGCCATTTCAATGCACTGCTGCAGCAGACCTGGCGCGCCTACACACTCAAAGATGACATCCGGGGGGCCGCCAGCCACATCAATATACTGCTCCAATAGACCTGCAGCACCTTTTTCCAGATCAGGATGAATGACCTGGGTTGCACCCATCTTTTTAGCCAGGTCAGCGCGGGTCTGCGCCACTTCACTGACAACCACCTCCCTGGCACCAAAGAAGCGGCACCATAGGGCCACGGTCAAACCAATGGGTCCGGCACCAATGACCAGTACCCGGCTGCCCGCTTTGACATCGGCAATACGAACCGCATGAATGGCTACCGCCAGCGGCTCAACCAGCGCAGCGGTTTCCAGTTGCAGATCGTCAGGTAGCAATATGGTCTCGCGTGAACCGGTGGTCACGAATTCGGCAAAGCCGCCCTGGTCATCCACCCCGGACACTTTTTTATCGGTGCATTCAAAAAAATGACCCGCCGCACAGGGCAGGCAGTGACCACAGGCGATAAACGGCATGGCGCACACCCTATCCCCCACCTTCCAGTCACCGGCAGCCTCCTTGCCCACCTCGACGACCTCACCGACATACTCATGTCCGAGGATCTGGCCGCAGCAGGCTGTGGTCAAGCCTTCCCGGGTGGCATGCAGGTCCGTGCCACAAATGCCGCAGAAGCCGACCTTCACAACCAGTTCCGATGCCTCCGGGGTCGGGTCATCAACCGTTTCCACTGATAATGGTGTGCCGACTTCCTTAAATACTGCCGCTTTCATATATAAACCTCTTGTTCGCGCTAATCAGGTGATCGGCAAATTATTTTGAAAATAAGGGGCGCTTCAAGCGCGCCATGCAGGGCCACATTATCGGATCAAAAATAAACAGTCAAATCTGATTGTTTTTTTAAAGGAGGTTTGTTAACTTCCCTTTTCGAATACGAAACGACGCTCACTGGCGCTGTATTTCAAGTGGCCTTGCGGCCCTTCCCCCGCGTCCCGGCCCGTATAACGATAAACCACTGCAAACACTTCAGGAGACACACATGGATCTCGGATTATCTGGTAAAAAAGCTGTCATCACCGGCTCAACCCGCGGCATCGGTCGCGCTATCGCCAACCTGCTGGCCGATGAAGGCGTTGACCTGGCGATCTGCTCCCGCAACCAGGAGGAAGTCGATACCGCCATTGCTGAACTCAGCGCCAAGGGCGTTAAGGTTGTCGGCTCCAGCGTTGATGTGGCCGACAAGGCAGCCTACCAGGGCTGGATCGCCAGCATGGGCGAAGCACTGGGCGGCATCGATATCTTCGTCCCCAATGTCAGTGCCGGCGGCGGTAACATGAGCGATGAAGGCTGGCTCAACAACTTTAACGTCGACCTGATGGGCACCACCCGTGGCGTCGAGGCTGCCATGCCTTTCCTGGAGAAATCCGACGCCGCATCGGTGGTGATCATTTCGTCTACCGCCGGTGTCGAAACCTTTATGGGCCCACAGCCCTACAATGCCATCAAGGGCGCGCTGATCATCCACGGCAAGCAGCTCAGCCAGGCACTGGCGCCCAATGGTATTCGCGTCAACTGTGTATCCCCGGGCCCTATTTATATCGAGGGTGGTGCATGGGAATTCATCAAGGAAAACATGTCTGAACTTTACGAGAGCACGCTTGCGGACATACCCCAGGGTCGCATGGGCACCGCCGAAGAGATCGCCAACACTGTCGCCTTCCTGGCCAGCCCCGCTGCCAGCCTGATCACCGGCGTCAACCTGGTGGCTGATGGCGGCTTCACCAAGCGCGTACAGCTTTAATATGAGTAAGAGCGATCGCATCGACGTCTACCTGGTCGCGGGCGGCAAGTACCACAACATCGACCACGCCCGCGTAGAAATCCTCAAGCTGCTGGCAGAGCAGCCGCGGATCAAGGTCCAGGTGGGCGCTGATTTCAGCGACATCGACGCCATCCGCGACTGTGATTTCCTCATCACCTATACCTGTGACGTGGTACCGTCGGAGTCAGAAACTGCAGGCCTGGTGGATTTCGTCAACAGCGGCAAGAAGTGGTTCGCGCTGCACGGTACCAATTCCATCCTGCGCTTTCTGGAACCGGATGCCGAGGGCAACCCAATGGTCGACTGTCCGGAGGAAAACATCCCCTTCATGGAAGTGCTGGGTAGCCAGTTCATGTCGCATCCGCCGATACAGGAGTACGAGGTGCATGTTACCGAGCCGGATCACCCGCTGGTAAAAGGCATACCCACCTTTACCGTGGACGATGAACTGTACCTGTGTAAATTCCACGGTGAGCACCACACGCTGATGCACTGCAACTGGTCAGACCCGGTGGAGAACTTCGTCAAGGACGACTGGATGAAGGACACGGACGTACAGCCAGTGCTGTACATCCACCCCTACGGCAAGGGCCAGGTATTGTATTTCACCCTGGGTCACTGCCGGGGCAAATACGATATGCAACCGCTGATGGAAGAGTATCCCGTGCCAGAGGAAGGTGCCTGGAAAACCGAGGAGTACTACGAAGTATTGCGGCGCGGTATCGTCTGGGCCATGGAGCCCTAACAGCAGCTTTTTTTAGGTTATTAGTATGGATTTGAATTTCAGCGAAGAAGAGCTGCAATTTCAGCAAGAGGTTCGCAGCTTTCTTGCCGAGAATTTGCCACAGCACATCATCGAAGGCACAGCCCACAACGGCAGTGTTTTCGTGGAGAAGGACATCGCGCTGGAATGGCAGGCAATACTGGTAGAAAAAGGCTGGGCGGTACCACAGTGGCCGGTAGAGCACGGCGGCACCGACTGGACACCGGCGCAGAAATACCTGTTCAGCAAGGAATGCTACAGCGCCGGTGCACCCATGCTGATTCCCCTTGGGCTATTAATGCTGGCCCCGGTCATCATGGCCTTTGGTACAGAACAACAAAAAGCCGAATACCTGCCCAAGATACTCAGTGGCGAGCACTACTGGTGCCAGGGCTATTCCGAGCCGGGCGCCGGATCCGACCTCGCCAGCCTGAAACTCAAGGCCGAATCTGACGGTGATGACTACCTCGTCAACGGCTCCAAGATATGGCAGACCCACGCACACCTGGCGGACCACATTTTCTGCCTGGTACGCACCGATAACAGCGGTAAGCCCCAGGCCGGTATCAGCTTCCTGTTAATCGACATGGACACCCCCGGGGTAACCGTTGAACCGATCATCACCATGGCCGGTGACCATGAAGTCAACCAGGTGTTCTTTGACGATGTGCGAGTACCCAAGGCGAATCGCATCGGGGAAGAAAACAAGGGCTGGAGCTACGCCAAGTACCTCCTCGAATTCGAGCGCGGCGGCGGCTTCAATGCTCACCGTATTCGCCATGAACTCGGTCAACTGCGCCAGCTGATAGCGGACGCGAAAAGCACCAACGCCGACTTTGACTCCAACGGCGATATCGAGCGTAAAGTCGCGCGGGTGGGGATCGACCTCAAGGCACTGGAGATCACCGAGTTGCGTATCCTTTCTGCCGTTAGCGGCGGTGGCAACCCGGGACCCGAGTCCTCCATCATGAAACTGACTGCCACTAGCCTGGAGCAGGCGATCAACGAACTGTCCATTGACGTGCTCGGTTACACCGGCTTCGTTATGAACCCGGTTGCGGGTGGCGACCCGGTGCGCGCGGATTACCTCAGCTCCGTGGTGCCGCGTTACCTCAATAACCGGGCAGCCTCCATTTTCGGCGGCTCCCAGGAAGTGCAACGTAATATTATTGCCAAGATGGTACTGGGGCTCTAGCGGCCCCTGGGTCGCTGCGACACCTACCCCTTCCCGGCACCGTTCAACACCACCCGCTACTACCGCGCAGCAGGAGATCGTCAATGCAACGGCAACAACTGGTCGAAGAAATCAAGGTCCTGATGGACCTGGTCGAGCGTAAGACAACCTCGCTGGCCGATTCTGTGATGGAAATTGACGTCACTGACTACACCGACCCCGAGCAATTTCAACGGGAGAAGACTGAGCTGTTTCGCAACTACCCGCAGTTCGTTGGACCCAGCTGCATGATCCCCGCAACGGGAGACTACTTTGCCTTCGACGATACCGGCATACCCATACTGATCGTGCGCAACCAGGACGGCGAGCTCAAGGCTTTCGTCAACATCTGCTCCCACCGTGGCGCCCCCCTCAATGAGTGCGCCAGCGGCAAGGCAAAGAAAGGGCGCCTGTTTTCCTGTCCCTACCACGGCTGGACCTATGACCTTGACGGCAAGCTGGTAGCTGTTCCCTTCGGCAACGAGGGCTTCGATACCATTGATCGCGACACCCTGGGACTGCGCCCACTGGATGTACAGGAAAAACACGGCATGATCTTTGTCATGCCTAACCCTGAAAAGACTTTTGATATTGACGAGGTGCTGGGCGGCATACAGGAGCGTTTGGACGGCTTTGGTTTTGAGGACCATTACTATCTGGGCGCCAAGCAGGTTTTTACCGACTTCAGCTGGAAGCTGAACATGGACACCTTCCACGAGTACTACCA
>CBDTVJ010000183.1:0-7588 GCA_965363655.1 uncultured Halieaceae bacterium
ATCTTCGAAACCGCAGCCGCAGCCGGTCAGGGAGTAGGCAATAGGTGCCAGCAGCGCACCTACCAGCAAAAACTTGAGTGAGTTTCTCATTCGCAGCGACTACCCGATTGTTTTGTACAACACGTTTTCAAATGGATGTCCGATATTATGGTCGAAACGGGAGGCCAGTCATAGGTTCTCTGGCCTTTAAAGCAACTGCGTTGTAGGGAATCATTAAGTCCTTGCCAGCTGAGCCGCCCTGTCAGACAATGAATAGCTTGAATAACAGTAATAGCTGGAGGTGCATATGGGTATCTTGTCCTGGATAGTATTGGGTATTATTGCGGGTGCGTTGGCCAAACTGCTAATGCCTGGCAAAGATGGCGGCGGTTGGATTATTACCATGGTCCTGGGTATCGCCGGTGCCTTTGTGGGCGGTTACCTGGGCTCTATGCTTGGCCTCGGGGGTAGCGCCAGTGGAGTGAACCTGGGCAGCATTGTTACTGCGACGGCGGGGGCTTTCGTGCTGCTGCTTGCTTATAAGCTGATTAAAAAATAAGTTTCCAACGCCTGCTGAGGTACTGTAGTGACCTTTAGCGGCCCCGGGCTTTCGTATACTCCAGATTCTAACGAGTGATATCTGATATGACAGAACAAGCAGTAAACTATGATGACGTAAAACGTTACCGGCTGGACCCGGAACGCGAACAGGAACTGGTCAAGACCGGCGGTGAATGCACATTCATCTGGGCGAATAAAGCAGGCCATCCACTGGGTGTTACCACTGCCTATGTGCCGGTGAAGGGTAAAATATGGATGACCGCTACGCGGGAGCGCGTGCGCATCAAGGCTATTGCTCGCGACGGACGTTCCGCCATTGTCATTACCAGCAAAGGGACGCCAATGGGGGGAGGAAAAACGGTGACCTACAAAGGTCATACGGTCATACATGATGATCAGGAAACCAAACTCTGGATGTATGGATTGTTAGCGGGTGGCATGGCAAGCCAGGGCCAGAGTGACGAAGGTAATGCCTTTACCTCTGGAATCGATGCGGAAATGTTCATCCGCTTCCTCGATACACCTGAGCGAATCGTGCTGGAATTCACCCCGGAGATGTCAATCCCCTTTGACGGGGACAAGATGGCTGAAGGTACCGCCCAGGCCTATGCGGAGTTCGCGGCGGAGGACGCCAAAAGCTAACGCCTGCTGTGATTCCGCTATCCGTCTGAGCCAGGAACCCTGGCCAAGGCGGTGTTTTCATCATCAGTAATTTTACTGGCTCTCCCGTTTCTCGTAGGCCTTGGCATAGGCAATGCTGTCCGCATTATCTATCAGTGTGCCATTGGCGAGTTCATCTGTGCGTGCACTGATTTCCAGCATCGCCTGCCCCAGCTCTTTGCCAGTGATCACCAGAGACCCGGGACGTAGCAATAGTTCCAACAGATAGTGGAAAACATTGGACTGTTCGCTGGTCGGCCGGATAAAAGCGGAGCGATAACTGAAGGTGCGCAAGTCGCTCTCTTGCGCCAGTGTTGCCAGTTCCTGTTCTGCCCTCCCTTTTTCCCTGGCCCAGTGTTGTCGGCCCTCGGGGTCCGTACCCATTCCGGTGACGTAATGGAAGGACATGGGTCCATTGTTGCGGGCTGCGAGCCACGCAGTTACAAATGCAACGGGGAAATCTACGTGAATCCAGGTGAAGGTGGCATCATCGACATTGAACGATGACGTCCCAAGGCCCCACATGACGGTGTTGACTTCAGGGAGTACGTCGGACAATGAGGAGTAATCGGTAAAATCCTGGAGAATGTGCATTTCCACTTTGCCTGACGCTACACCTTCCTCGATGCGCTCGGAGCTTCGCCTGGTAATGACGTGAACTTTTTCAACCAGCGGGTCCTCGATTGCCGCTTTCAGCAGGCCATCCCCGACTGAGCCAGTGGCACCGGATACCAGTACGACCCTGTTGGAGTTCTCATTGATCACCGGATTCACCTGTGGCTCGAGCGTGCCAAGGCCGAAAAAGCCCCAGACATCAAAGGCAGCTATCAGTAGGAAAACGCCAAGGGTGCCAAAGGACAGGATTTTTTTTAAGACCTTCATCATAGACTCCGTTTGTGGGGGGAACCCACCCAGTATATACAACCGCTACCAGGCCTGAACCAGGGCCAGTTACTCGTCAAAAGCGTCGGGGAGTGAGCACCAGGCGGCGGGCAAGTGCGTGGACCAATCCGGATTGCGCGGCGGCAGATTGAATCCTTGCGGGGGCTGCCAGGCCATGGCCTTCATGGTCTCCAGGATGTAGGTCATGTTCAGGTAGTCGTGGCTGTAGCAAAACAGGCCATCTCCCGCATAGTAGATAATGGAAATGCCCGGTACGGTCCAGTCGCCGCCGTCGGGTTTTTGTCCAAGTACCTGGTCCCAGTGGCTGACCAGCCGGTGACCGTCCACCATGGTCCAGCGCTCGGGTGTGGACCAGCCATGTCCGGTCAGGCCCGCCATCGAATCGACAAAAAATTGCCGGATGGTTTCCCTGCCCTCCTGGCGTCCCCAGGCGGGATCAATATAAACGGCGTCCTCGGTAAAGAAATCCGCCATACTGTCCCAGCCACACTCGCCGCTATCTATCTGGTCCCTTCTCGAAACAAAACGCTCATAGGTAGCCAGCGCTTCCTGTTCGACCTGTTGTTTCTTGTCCATACGTACTCCCTGGATCATCCCCTGACAAAATAGTCGAAGAGAACAGTAATGTCGATGCCATCGCGGCCTTTGGGGAGGTGCAAGTGATGCGACCGCCCATTGCACTCGCGACTGCTTTCCAAATACGAATGTGGGCTTATACTGTAAAAAGCTGAACAAGGGAGAGAGCAAGGCATGATAGACCTGCATTACTGGCCAACACCCAACGGCAAAAAGCTGACAATCCAGTTGGAAGAGAGCGGCATCGATTACAAGGTAGTTTATTGTGAGATCGGTAGGGGAGGGCAGTTTGAGGAAGAGTTCCTGCGCATCAGCCCCAACAATCGCATGCCGGCTATTGTGGACCATGATCCTGAAGATGGGGGCGAGCCCCTGTCTGTATTCGAGTCGGGTACCTGCATGATGTATCTCGCTGAAAAGTACGGCCAGTTTGGTGGCGGTAACCAGCGCGAGAAGTGGGAAGTGAATCAATGGTTGATGTGGCAAATGGCAAACCAGGGACCCAAGACTGGCGAGCGCGGGCACTTTGCCCGTCTGAAAGATCGCGAGGGCGACCAGTCCTACGCGCTACGTCGCTTTAATGACGAACTGCATCGACTCTATGGAGTGATGAACAATCGCTTATATGATCGGCGCTACCTCGCCGGGGACAACTACACAATTGCTGATATGGCTTGCTATCCCTGGACAGTTGGCTGGGAAGCACAGGGTATTGATATAGATGAGTTCAAGTATTTTAAACGTTGGCTGAACGAGTTGAGTGAGCGTCCTGCGCTACAAACGGGCATGGCGGTGGGTGAGGATCTGACCCAGAACTATGCACAGCTTTCCGACGAAGAAATCAAGCAGGTGGTATCGCTACTTTATAATCAGCGGGCGCGGCCAGCGCCAGAGACGGGGGGCATACTGGACTGACGTAGTGCCGCCCTGTGCTGGCCGAGTCCAGCGCTAGCCGTCCCCGCGTCGAGCGGCGTCGAGGGTTTTCACCGCCCGCATGCCACCGCGTGGTTGTACAAACAGTCCTTCAGCGCTGGCTGTCATGACGCCATCGGCATACATTTCTCCACGCATAATGGTTTTGCGGCCCTCTACCTTGATCAACTTGCCTTCCAGTTTGAGTTGGGTATTGAGCGGTGTGCGATTGTGGTAGTCGATGTGCAGGTAGCCGGTCATGCCCGGCTGACCACCAATTAATTGCGCCATGCCCAGGAATTGGTCGAAGATCGCTGCCACAAAGCCCCCGTGTACGCTGCCGGGAGGACCCTCGTAGGCCCAGCCACACTGGCAGGTGGCGAAAGCCTTGTCGCCCTCTATCCAGCCGTTGACCGGCGGGGCGATCGGGTTACTCCAGCCCGCCATGGGGTTGAGCTCGTGGCTGATCTGGCCAAAACTGCCGTGCTCCCCGTTTTCACACCAGTCGTTGCGGCCATAGATACGCGGTGATTTGCTGAACTCATCCGCAGTTACCTCAAGTTGCTCCGCGATGGCATGCATTTTTTCGATGCTGGGCGAGCTCGTTACCAGTACCTCAGTGAGTTGCTGGATGGCATTGGCCACACGGCGCTTGGCTACCCACTGATCGTTAAATGGCGGGGTTATTTCTTCGGAGGCAAAGGGATTGTCTGTATGCATGATGGCTTAAGGGCTATTGCGAGTCGGGAGGCCCTGCAGTGTACCGCATTTTGAAATTGAATTCGGCCGGCGCCTGTATAGCCCGGTGAACCGTTGCATGGCCATGCGCGTATCATTAAGCTAACAACGACTGGAGTAAATTATGAACCTGCCACTGATCCTGGACGAAAGTATAGAAGTGAATCGTCCCTTAAACGAGACCTTTGCCTATGTCTCTGAGTTCTCCCGTATACAGGAGTGGGACCCTGGGGTGGCTCGCGCCAAAAAGCTGTCTCAGGGCGCGCCTGGCGTGGGTAGCGAATACCGGATAGACATGAAGGCGGGTTTTTCGCTGCACTACACGATATTGGAATTCGAGCTCGAGAATCGCATGAAGATGGAGGTGAATTCGCGCCTCTTTACCGCCCTTGAGGAGATTACGTTCGAGGCGACTGGCCCCGGCAGTTGTAAAGTGCGCTACGTGGCGAAATTTAACTTTCCTATGCCTCTTATAATGTTGAACCGGGTGTACCCCGCTGCCATGGACAGTGTGGGCAAGAAGACTATGGAAGGCTTGAAAGAGGCTCTTGAAGACAACTTTCAGGCGCCTCAGCAATCACGGCGTGTGGCTCTTGCAGATCGCCTGGTACTGCCCGGTATCTGGCGCTTCACCCGACTGGGATATGCCTCTTCACGTAAGCACTGGAAACCCCTCTCGGCCTACCTCGGCGATCGCCATGCAGTGATTACAGGCGCGACATCCGGTGTTGGCCTGGCTGCTGCCAGATCCCTGGCTTCGCTGGGCGCACGCGTAACCCTGGTGGCGCGTGATCAACGCAAGGCTAGCGCAGTGGCCAGGGAGCTGAAGGCGGAAACCGGCAATGAAAATATCAGCATCGAGCTGTGTGACATGGGCCTAATGGCTGATGTCAATCAACTGGCAGATCGCCTTCTAGCTGCAGGTGAACCCATAGATATTCTGGTTAACAATGCGGGCGCGTTATTCAACCCGCGACAAGAGACAGCAGAGGGCCTGGAAAAAAGTTTTGCCCTGTTACTGCTGGCACCCTATATCCTGACTGAGCGGTTGCAGCCGTTACTGGCCAGGTCACCCTCTGCCCGTGTGGTGAATGTATCTTCAGGTGGCATGTACTCGCAGAAAATCCATGTCGATGACCTGCAGAGTGAGGGCGGCAAGTACTCAGGTTCTGTGGCCTATGCCCGCGCCAAGCGTGGCCTGATGATACTCACCGAGGTCTGGGCGGAAAAATGGCGGGATGACGGTATTACCGTAAACGCCATGCACCCCGGTTGGGCAGATACTCCGGGCGTGGAAAACTCCCTGCCGGGCTTTTATCGGGCTACTCGAAATCTCCTGCGTTCGCCGGAAGAAGGCGCGGATACGATTGTTTGGCTGGCGGCTTCTACAGAGGCGTCACAGGTCAACGGCAAATTCTGGCTCGATCGTGAGCAACATCCCAGTCATCTTTTCAAACGTACTGTTGAAACACCCGAAGAGCGTGGTCAATTACTGGAGGCGCTACAGGACTTGCAGCAGTCTACTGCGCAGAAGAAGAGGAAGAAGAGAAAGGCGGCCTGAGACTCCTCGCCACCGTCGCTGCAGGCCATCAGTCAGGGCGTAACAAGTCAGTTGTTCGCCACGTCCAGGTAACAATCCTGCGGGTAGTAGTTGGACTCTGAGGTGTCGTGATTGTTATACCAGACCTGGGCGAAGAAGGGGTTGTGGGCGGCCTCCTGGTCGTGGTCCCAGCCCGCCGTCTGTGGCGAGCAGTCCGGACACCAGTGCCCGCCCTTCAGCACTGTATTAGGTGCCATGTCGAACTGGTGTCCGCGCCAGCACTGCCATTGTAGAGCGTCGAACATGGCACCTTGCACCATCGTTGCAGACAAGCAGTTGCCGCCGCGAAACTGCGCCGCCTGTTTCATGACTCCCAGATCCAGTTGATCATCACTTAATGATTCATCGTAGCCGTGGTCCAGCCGCTGGTAATTATCGAACTGTGGGCGAGGTATGTCTGACCATGTAGCGGGGATGCTCTCCCAGCTTTGCCGGTCCTTGAAGAAGGCCGATATGCGGCCGTCCAAGCCATTGTTCATCCAGTACATTGTGCTGTCCGGTGTTGCAAAGGCAAGGCGCTTCATTAACAGGCGGCGGATCAGGGACTTAACCCAGCTTCTGGCCATTAGCCAGCGCATGCCAGGTTTGCTGGGGAGGGTAACAAACCAGGGAGAGCCATCCAGTATGGATTGCACGTACTCATCGACGCCCATGGTTTGAAAGTGCAGGTGATCATTGAGCTTGCCAGAATCCTCAAACCACTGGCAGTGGAAATTTCTCAAGGCAAACCAATTGCGCTCTGACAGCTCTTCAGGGCGGCCCATTCCCAGGGCGGAATACACCCGTTCCATCAGTTCAAGGAACGTTAGCCGCGCTGTAGAACCACCACCGATGTTGTAGAAGTTGCGCCAGAACGACTCGGGAACATCGTCTTCGCAGGCGTTGGCCATAAGCAGGCCTGAATCGTGAGCCGTGCAGAACTCGATGCAGGTTTGCAGGGGCTGGTGGTACATGATCGGGTCCATCAGCGACAGGGTGTCCGGCACCGCGATAAAGGTTTGGCGACAGCTGACCCAGTATTTCAGGCCCGACTCTGCCACCCGTTGTTCCGCGTCTATCTTGGTGCAGCCGTAGGCGTCGTAGATGCTGGGATTCATCGGGTCGCCGGTGCGGCCGACATGGATGGGGTAAAGCCTGTCGCCGGTCATTGCCACGGAGCCGACATTCATCAGTTTGATGTTGTCCGGGTCAGCTTGGGCCTTGATAGCCCTGATGATGTTCTCGGTGGAGCCGACATTGACGGCCCTGGCGGCTTTCGGGTTGTGGTCAGCAGCTGGCGCTATCATCGCCGCCGGGTGCAGCACAATATCGGCCCCGGTGACGCACTCAAGTACATCATCGTAATTTGTGAGGTCACCCCAGACAATGCGCAGGCCCGGCTCCGTGGTCAGGTCACGCATCTTGGTCTTGTTTTCGGCGGAGGGCCTGACCAGGGTGACAAGATTGAAGCGCTCCCTACGGGTCATTAACTCCTGCAGTCCGGCACCGCCCATGGAGCCGGTGACACCGGTGATAAAAACAGTCTTTTTGCTCATCCAATACGCTCCTTCCGATCGGTGTCCGACACTGCCTTGAGGCTTTCGCATGGCAGGTCATTTTGCCAACAGTGTAAGAGGCCTTATCGTCCGTTTGCAATGACTTTACACCGCTTGGGGTGCC